>JAYUWA010000063.1:0-7431 GCA_043753795.1 Bacteroidota bacterium
TTTCTTGCAATAGCATTGAATAATTGGAACACAAGATCTGCGATTTTATCTGCGCCTTAATCTGCGGAATCTGCGGGAAAAAACATACAGTACTTTAATTTCGCAAAGATCTTTATGTCCTTTCTTAGTATTCCGCAGAAAAATTTTTCTTCCAAATGCACTAATTGTTGAAACGAACTCAAAGGTTACTGTAAATTGAATTGGAAGTATTATTGAACTAACATTTTAATAACATCACTTTTGCTTTCGTTATAAAGTTTTACAAAATACATCCCCTTTGGATAATTTTCAAGATCAAGGCAATAGGGCAAGATTAAATTTTCAATGCTTGCTATTATTTGTCCATTTAAATTGAAGACCTCAATTGCAAATTTATCGAAACCGCTTCCATAAATTATACTTTTTCCGTTCGAAGGATTCGGAACAAGCGTATATGTTCTTTCGTTTATATTTTCTTTTATTGATGTTGAAATACATTCATTGTTAAAGATACTTCCCTTTGAACCTGAATAGATATAAGTAGAAAAAGGAGGGTATAAAAAATTATTACTTCCAGGAAAATTAATAATTGTAAAGACAGAGCTGACACTAGTATGGTTGATGCCAACTGAATCAGGATGGCTATTACAGATTGTGTTACCGGTAGAATCAATTTTAATTAACATTGTAGATAGATTTAATCCTGTGCCAATAGTACTACTCAATAGAAAAGTGTTGTTGGCACATTCAATCAGATCAGTATAATAATAGTAGGGCCAATTAACGCCAGTAAAAGTTGTACAAAATTGAACCTGCCTTGTTGAATCAAGTTTTAAAACTGAAATTGAATCCGAGATTAAAGTCATTACTAAAGAACCATCAGATAAAATATCGACATCTGATATTTTATTATTCTGAAAGTAATTTCCATTGATAATGGTTCCATTAGTATCAATTTCAAGTAGAACTGAAGTGTCGCTCGATGCTGTTTCTGTTTTTATAAATATTGATGATCCATGAAATCCTATTATTTTATCCAGGTTTTTGCTGGAAAATTCATTTTTCCAAAGTAAAGTTCCGTCAGCGTCAAGTTTAAGTAAATATGGACCTTGACTGACAGCATACAGATCACCATTTTGATCTTCTTGTATGTCTCCAACAATTGATGACATTAATTCTCTGTTCCAGATGATATTTCCATTCTGATCGAGCTTAATGACTTGGAGGAAATCACGGCCATTGGTTGAACTTATTATTTTATCCGCATACAATATAACGAAAGCTGAATCCCTAGTCTGAATTATAGTTGCAAGATTTGCCGAGTATGAGCATCCATAATTTCGTTGTAATGTAATTGCTCCAGTGGAATCAAGTTTAATAAAAACGACTTCGCTTCCAGCATATGATCCGATTAAAGCACATCCTCCGTCAAATGTTGGGGTCAATATTTTTGCATTAACTACTGCAGAGCCGGTTTCAATTCCAAGCTGATCAATCTTTAAAGAGAATAATGTATCATCATTCTGATCGAATTTCACTACAAACATTGAGTATGGATAATTTACTCCAGTTTTTCCGTAGATAAAATAACTCCCACTATGACCTTTACTGGAACCAGTTAGAATGGTTTTGGCAGAATCAAAATTAAACGTCTTGATAAATGTTTGTTGTTGTCCACTAGAAAATAGAACATTAAAAAGCAGGAAAATCAAAATGATAGTTTTCATTTTTGTTTATAGGTCTATATTGTAAAAAGCCATAAATCTTAGGAATTCAATTGAGAAATCCAGATGCAAATTAGCTTAATTGTTGAAAACTCAAGCCGGAAAACCGATTTTAAAATGGCTATCTTTATCTCCCAATTTTAAATGAAAAATGCCTTCTTTTAGCCATCTCCACGTCCATACACAATTCTCTTTACTGGACGGTGCTGCCGATATTTCTGATCTTTACAAAAAAGCAATTGCCGATAAAATGCCAGCGATTGCAATAACCGATCATGGAAACATGTTTGGTGCTTTTAAATTTGTTGCAGAAGCTTCTAAATTCAACAAAGATGGAACAGTGATAAAACCTATCGTTGGATGTGAATTTTATGTAGTAGAAGACCGGCACAAAAGACAATTTACAAAAGAAGATAAAGACAAACGTTTTCATCAGTTGTTTCTTGCAAAAAATGCGGAAGGGTATAAAAACCTTGTCAAGATGTGTTCTCTCGGATACATCGAAGGCTTATATGGAAAATATCCGCGTATCGATAAGGAACTTGTTCTTAAATATCATAAAGGTTTAATTGCTACAACTTGTTGTCTAGGTGCTTCTGTGCCACAGGCAATTCTGAAAAAGGGTGAAGCGGAAGGTGAAAAGGAATTCAAATGGTGGCTGGATCTTTTTGGAGACGATTACTATGTTGAATTACAACGACACGATATTCCTGAACAAAATAAAGTCAATGAAGTGTTACTTCGTTTTGCTGAAAAATATAATGTGCATGTAATTGCTTCCAATGATTCGCATTATGTGGATCAGGAAGATTACAATGCTCACGACATTTTACTTTGCATCAATACAGGAGAAAAGCAAAGCACAGAGAAGCTGAAAGATTTTTCTGATGATGATGGTTTCAGCAAAGGAAAACGATTTGCATTTTACAACGATCAGTTTTATTTCAAGACGACCGATGAAATGGGAAAATTGTTTTCCGACATTCCTCAGGCGATCGACAATACAAACCGGATCGTTGATAAGATCGAGCCGTTAAAGCTGAAGCAGGATATCCTGCTTCCGCATTTTAAAATACCTGATGGATTTACTACGCAGGATGAATATCTAAAACACATCACCTATCTCGGTGCAAAGGATCGTTATAAAGATCTTACGCCTGAGATCGAAGAGCGGCTCAATTTTGAATTGTTTACGATTCAGACAATGGGCTTCGCCGGATATTTTCTTATCGTTTCCGATTTCATTCAGGCAGGACGAGATCTTGGTGTATTGATCGGTCCCGGTCGTGGTTCAGCAGCAGGTTCTGCAGTTGCATATTGCATTGGAATTACGAATATCGATCCGATCAAGTACAACTTACTATTCGAGCGTTTCTTAAATCCGGATCGTAAGAGTATGCCCGATATTGATACAGACTTCGATGATGTCGGTCGTCAGAAAGTAATTGATTATGTCGTCGACAAATATGGAAAGAATCAGGTAGCGCAGATCATTACCTATGGTACGATGGCTGCCAAGATGAGCATTAAAGATGTAGCCCGGGTAATGGATCTTCCATTGGCGGAAGCTAACACATTGGCCAAACTTGTACCTGAAAGACCGGGAATAGAATTGAATCGTGTGATACTCGCGCCAATTGATGGCGAGAAAAGTTTGAAGACGAAAGAAAATTTAAGCAGTGACGAAATAGAAGATTGTAAAAAGCTTCGTGCAATTTATAATGGTGATGATCTTTCTGCTAAAGTTCTTAAAGAAGCGGTGATACTTGAAGGCTCAGTAAGGAATACCGGAATCCATGCAGCGGGAATTATCATCGCACCCATGGATCTTACTGATATCATTCCTGTTTCCACTTCTAAAGAGACAGAGTTACTCATTACGCAGTACGATGGAAAAGTAATTGAAGATGCCGGAGTTATCAAGATGGACTTTCTTGGATTAAAAACTCTTACGATCATTCGTGATGCTTTAAGATTGATTGAAGCCAATCATGGTGTGAAGATCATCATTGATGAAATTCCTTTGGATGATAAGAAAACATTTGAATTATATCAGCGTGCAGAAACAAATGGAACGTTCCAGTTTGAATCTGCAGGTATGCAAAAATATTTACGTGAATTAAAGGCCGATAAATTTGAGGATCTGATTGCAATGAATGCATTGTATCGTCCGGGTCCGCTCGAGTATATTCCAAACTTCATTGCACGTAAGAATGGCAGAGAAGCAGTAAGTTATGATCTTCCTGCTATGGAAGAGTACCTGAAAGAAAGTTATGGTATTACTGTCTATCAGGAGCAGGTAATGTTGCTTTCGCAAAAACTTGCCGGCTTTACAAAGGGTGATGCCGATACGCTGAGAAAAGCGATGGGTAAAAAGCAACTCGACGTCTTGAATAAAATGAAGTCGAAGTTTGTGGAAGGCTGTGAGAAAAATGGTCATGATAAAAAAGTTTGTGAAAAGATTTGGGTAGATTGGCAAGCGTTCGCTTCTTATGCATTCAACAAATCACATTCTACATGCTATGCTTTTGTTGCATTTCAAACTGCATACCTGAAGGCACATTATCCTGCGGAGTACATGGCTTCGGTACTAACTCACAATCTTAGCAACATCGACAAGATCACTTTCTTCATGGAAGAATGTCGGAGAATGGGTGTTCCTGTTTTAGGTCCCGATGTAAATGAAAGTATCTATAATTTCGGTGTAAATAAAAGTGGCCAGATCCGTTTTGGATTGGGCGCGATCAAAGGTGTGGGTGAAGCGGCAGTTCAAGCTATCATTGATGAAAGAGATTTAAATGGGCCTTACAAAAATATTTTCGATCTGGTACGCAGAGTAAATTTGAGAGCTGCCAGCAGAAAGACATTTGAAAATCTGGCCTACGGAGGTGCATTCGATTCATTCACTGAAATGCATCGCGGACATTTCTTTGCTGAAGACAAAGATTATAATACATTCCTGGAAAGAATTCTGAGATATGGAAGCAGTATTCAGGAAGCAAAAAATTCATCACAACATTCTTTGTTTGGCGAAAGCAGCGGAGTTGAAATGCCAGAGCCGGTAATTCCAACTATTGAAAAGTGGCCAAGTCTTGTCAGGTTGAAATTTGAAAAAGAAGTTATCGGGTTTTACATTTCAGGTCATCCATTGGATCTTTACAAAATTGAAATGCGAAAACTTCAGAAGATAAAAGATCTGAAAGATGTCGAAAAGAATAAAGGCAAAGAGCTGACAATTGGTGCAATGATCACAAGTGTAAATCATCGCTTAAGTAAAAATGGAAAACCGTTTGGCAGTTTTACAATTGAAGATTATGAAGAAGGACACGAACTTGTTCTCTTTGGGGAAGATTATCTGAAATTTAAAATGTGGCTGAATGTGGGCGAATTCCTGTGTATCAAAGGCAAACTTCAGGACCGATATATGCAACCGGGAAATACGGAATTCAAGATAATTAACATCGTTCTTTTGGCCGATATGCGTGAAAAGATCATGAAAAATTTGACCGTAAAAATCCCAGTCGATCAGATCAATAATGAATGGATAAATAACATAATAAATATCCTTAAAAACGACACACAACACAAGGAAGGTACTTGTACGTTGAAATTCAGAGTTTATGACCCGGCTGACCCGAGTCTGAACATCGACCTTCCAAGCAAAAAGTATCGCATTAATCCTCAGAATGAACTGATCGATTCATTGGGAAAATTGGCAGAACTGGAATATTAACGCCATCATTAGACTATATTGCAGTCCCGTTCGTTAGTAGTTATAGCTAGTCTGTCTAAGTGGCAGGGAATCGCAAACGGCTTAGAATTTGCAAAGCCTTTACTACAAAAGTAAATTTAAACAGTATAAAGAAAGTAAATTATGGCACTCGAAATCACAGATTCGAATTTTGAAGAAATGGTCTTAAAGTCTGATAAACCGGTACTTGTAGACTTCTGGGCGGAATGGTGTGGACCATGCAGAATGGTCGGCCCAATCGTTGAAGAATTAGCAAAAGAGTATGATGGAAAGGCAGTTGTAGGTAAAGTAAATGTCGACAACAATCCTAATATCTCTATGAATTACGGAATCCGTAATATCCCTACGTTATTGATCTTCAAAAATGGCGAGATCGTAGATAAACAAGTGGGAGCAGTTCCGAAATCAATTTTAGCAAACAAACTGAATGCTCAGTTGGTATAAATAAAATTCAATCTTAAAAGTTAGCCGGGTCATGTGCCCGGCTTCTTTTTTGTAAAAAAATATTTCCCGCAGATCTCGCAGATCCCGCAGATAAAAAAACGCAGATTGATTTATGTAAGTCATTCCGTGGTCTTATTGTGAACTTGTGTTCTTTGTGTTTAAAAGAATCACTTCTTCACAATTTAATCTTATAAAAAAAGTTGTTAAAAATAACTCTGTTTATCTATATTTGAAAATGCCCATCACCCAACATGAAATCCAACAACTCGGTCACCTCGAACTACTCGCGCGTCAGGTAGTAGAAGGATTTATTACCGGTTTACATAAAAGTCCTTTTCACGGATTTTCAGTAGAGTTTGCAGAGCACCGTTTATATAACAAAGGTGAATCTACAAAACACATCGACTGGCGATTGTTTGGCAGAACAGATAAACTTTTTGTAAAGCGTTACGAAGAAGAAACGAATCTACGGTGTCAGTTGATCATCGATAATTCCTCTTCCATGCATTTTCCTGAAGATGGAAAAGTACTCAATAAAATAAATTTCTCTGTCCATGCAGCAGCAGCTATAGCATATATGTTGAGGATGCAACGTGATGCTGTCGGACTCAGTATCTTTTCTGACAAGGTAGAGATCAATACACAAGCCCGTTCCAGTTCTGTTCATCATAAAATGCTTTTCGCAGAAATGGAAAAGCGAATTGCTGATACAAAAATTCAGACCGGAACGAAGACGATGGGAGCGCAGGCATTACATGAAATTGCAGAAACCATTCACAAACGTTCGCTGGTAATTATTTTCAGCGATATGATGGAAACAAATAATAACAAAGAAGAGCTTTTCAGTGCACTCCAGCATTTAAAGCATAACAAACACGAGGTAGTTCTTTTTCACGTCACCGATAAAAAAACAGAAGAAGATTTTAAATTCGAAAACCGCCCATATCTTTTCATTGATGTAGAAAGTGGTGAAGAAGTGAAAGTTCACTCCAACGAGATCCGCGACATCTATATTAATTCGATGAAAGAATTCAAACACGATCTCAAACTTCGCTGCGCACAATACCGAATCGACTTCGTCGAAGCCGACATCAATGATGGCTACAGGAATGTTTTGTTGCCGTATTTGTTGAAGAGGGAGAAGATGGCTTGATTATTAAGTTCAAAATTAAAAGGTCAAAGGTCAAAGGCATTACCGTCCGATATAAATATTTTCATTTGCAAGTAATTTCCCAAATTCAATCCGATACTTTCAATTTTTCTTTTTTTGTTTGGCCAAAAAAAGAAACAAAAAAAGGCCCCAACGCGCACCAAATCATTTGAAATCTTCGATTATTGGATACATCCCTGATTCAATTTTTCAAATGATTTCGCGCAGCGCGTTGACTCCTCGCACAATCACTGCTTGAGCTTCGATCCAAAAAGATGTATGTCAACAAAAAGTGGGGGCTTGCTATAAATTTATACTGCGAACAGTTGATTTAAAATATAATTTTCAACTTAAATTGTAAAGTTTGATTTTTATCGGACAGT
>JAYUWA010000064.1:0-2402 GCA_043753795.1 Bacteroidota bacterium
GTTCAAGGTTCAAAGTTCAAAGTTGGCTTCGTAGGTGACTACAAGGCCAACTTTGAACTTTGAACCTTGAACTATTTTACTCAAGTTCACCATCAACCTCCCTCATCCACCGAATCTGCTCATCCGTCACCAGTCCATGTCGTGTCTGCTCGTCGTAATCATTTTGTGCCTGAACATACGCAGCCCACACTTCATCGAAAAGGGATTTTACCTGTTGTTCAATTTTCATTGGACTTAAATTTGTTTGCAATAGTTTTTTCCGAAAACGTCTTGCATACATTTCACAAATATTGAAATGATATTGCTCGTGCAAAAGTAAAGAATCTTTCTCTCGGCCATCTTTTACCCATGAACTTCCTTTGATAAAGCATGCATCGAAATTTACATACAACGTCAAAGTTCCATTTGAAACTTCTGATTTAGCTTTATAGTTGAACATACAATTACTTTCTGCAGCAAAATCTGATTGCGGCACAGGACCAAGAAAATCAGTCCATGCAAGTTGGTAACTTTCGCTCCATATCAAAGTATCGCCGACATCCGGTTTCAATCTGATATTTGGTAAAAATTCTACCACAACTTTTTCGGCCATTGGTGGAATGTTCAGATTGTCTTTCATCCATCCATCAAAATTGATGAGCGATTGTTTCATTGCAGTAAGAATATTTTTTTCTGCAACTTCAGGAATATTACCTTGCACATTCATCTGAGGTTTGCCGTTAAGCTGAAAAAGTTCAAAAATTTCTCCATCAAGCTCCCTGTAAAAACGGATAGAAAAATCTAAGATATCCTGATGCTTTGCCGGACTACCTTTTACATCTAACCGGAATTTATTCACTTCCATTATGACCGGAATCGTAGTTGAGTCAAATGTCAACGACGAATGAACTAACTGCAAGAGATCGCTGGTAATTGAATTTTGAAACCCGGCATTTTGTATAATTCCGGAGATAATCACACTTCCTATTGATTTGTCTTTTCGTGCATCCCTGATCTCACTGATATGATACCCTTTCTGTTCAATGTTCCATCTTTCAGGTTTGATTTTTAAGATGTATTCAGCAGAAAATAAGCGAAATGGGGTAGTCAGGATGAGGATCCAGACGAAGTAGTAATTTTTCATTGGCAGACAAAATTCTAACGGTTTTGGCAAGAATTTATTTGTAAATTTACAAACATCAAGCAGATAAATTCTGCTTCAATACCATTTTAAAAGCCTCATTGTATGGAGATTGTATTTTTATTCGTTGGATTACTTCTTGGAGCAGTCGTTGCTTATTTTTTCGTAAAGAACAAGCCAAATGTAGTTGAGAAGGAGATGCAGACGAGAATTACGGAACTTGAAAAGGAAAAAAGTATAATGTCTGACCGAATTCAACAGATGGTCATTCAGAATAAGAATCAGGAAGACATTTTGAGAAAGGAACGTGAGCAGGTAATTTCATTGAGTTCAAGTCTGGCTGCAAAACAAGAGATGGTTAACAATTATCTCGATAAACTTGAGAACCAGAAAGCAGATGTAGAAAATTTGCAGAAGAAATTTACAATGGAATTTGAGAATCTTTCATCTAAGATCCTTGAAGAGAAAAGTTTGAAGTTTGTTGAACAGAACCGGACCAATCTTGATGTGATCTTAAATCCGCTCAAGGAAAAGATAAAGGACTTTGAACAGAAAGTAGAGCAGTCATACAAAATAGAATCGGCAGAACGACATACATTGAAAGGTGAGATCAAAAATCTGATTGAATTAAATAAGCAGATCTCCGACGAAGCAAATAATTTGGCAAGAGCCCTAAAAGGTGATACAAAGAAACAAGGCAACTGGGGTGAAATAATTCTTGAACGTATACTCGAACGTTCAGGACTTGTGAAAGGTTCCGAATATGAAGTACAGTATAATACTACCAACGAAGAAGGTCGACGGATTCAACCGGATATCATCATCAATTTACCCGACAATAAACACATTGTCATCGATTCAAAAGTAAGTTTAGTTGCATACGATTCAATGGTGAATGCAAATACGGATGAAGACCGTGAAAAATATTTGCGTGATCATATACTATCCGTTCGTTCACACATTAAAGGCCTGAGTGAAAAAAATTATCAGACATCAAGCGGTATTAACACACCGGATTTTGTTTTATTATTTATGCCGATAGAATCATCATTTGGTTTAGCTGTACAGGCGGATAATGAACTATTTACTTTTGCATGGGACAGGAAGATTGTCATTGTAAGTCCATCCACATTGCTTGCAACAATGAAAACAATTTCATCGATCTGGAAGCAGGAAAGACAAACAAGAAATGCAATTGAGATCGCACGACAAGGGGGAGCACTTTATGATAAGTTCAAAAATTTTGTTGATGATCTGATAGACGTCGGAACAAAGATGAATG
>JAYUWA010000065.1:0-7410 GCA_043753795.1 Bacteroidota bacterium
GCCCTGCTCCGCAAGGCCGTGGTAACAGAATCCGTAAGCGTTCGAATCACGTTACGATCATCCTTGACAACATGGAGAATCGTAAACCTTCGAGGAAAGAAGTTGGAATTGCAAATCGTTTAGCAAAAACGACAGCAGCGAAAACAAAAGCTACACCAGCAGAAACAAAATAATCACTATCAAAATCTAAAAAATTTATCCGCCGCGGCGGATCAAGAATAAAACACGATGGGACAAAAAGCGAACGCGATAGGCAATAGACTTGGAATCATCAGAGGATGGGACTCCAACTGGTACGGTGGAAAAAACTACGCCGATAAACTGGTTGAAGACGAAAAGATCCGCAAATACTTAATGGCACGTCTTGCAAAAGGCGGCGTTTCAAAAATTGTTATTGAGCGTACATTAAAGCTGATCACCGTTACTGTTCATACTGCACGTCCGGGTATTGTAATCGGAAAAGGCGGTCAGGAAGTAGACAGATTGAAAGAAGAGATCAAGAAGCTTACTAAGAAAGATGTTCAGATCAACATTTTCGAGATCAAGCGTCCTGAGACAGATGCTCAGCTAGTAGGTGACGGTATCGCTCGTCAGATCGAAGCTCGTATCTCATTCCGTCGTGCAGCAAAAATGTCAATCGCATCTACAATGCGTATGGGAGCTGAGGGTATTCGTATCATGGTTTCAGGTCGTTTAGGTGGTGCAGAGATGGCACGTACAGAGCAATACAAAGAAGGAAGAGTTCCATTACATACATTCCGTGCCGATATCGATTTCTCGATCTCTGAAGCACAAACAAGTTACGGTAAGATCGGTATCAAAGTATGGATCTGCAGAGGTGAAGTTTATGGAAAGAGAGATCTTTCTCCAAACGTAGGCTCAAACGCAACGAGCAGTGCAGGATCAGGAAAAGGCTTTGGCACACCATCAAGAGGTGGTGATAACAGAGGCGGTGACAGAGGTGGTCGTGGCGGACGCGGTGGTCAAGGTGGCGGTGGAAATCGCGGAGGCCAGGGTGGCGGTGGAAATCGTGGTGGTCAAGGCGGTGGAAATCGCGGAGGTGGCCAGGGTGGAAGAAAATAAGCCCAAATAAAATTTAATCTAAGAGTTAATCAGAAATAATTACTGTAGATCATGTTACAGCCGAAGAAAACTAAGTTCAGAAAACAACATAAAATGGTTCCGAAAGGAAATGCAACCCGAGGTCACGAATTGGCTTTTGGTACATTCGGAATAAAATCTCTTGAGACGGGTTGGTTACCTAGCAGACAGATCGAAGCAGCACGTGTAGCGGTAACACGTTACATGAAGCGTGAAGGTCAGATCTGGGTACGGATCTTCCCTGATAAGCCGATCACTCGTAAACCTGCAGAGGTACGTATGGGTAAAGGTAAAGGTGCTCCGGAATTCTGGGTAGCAGTTGTAAAACCAGGAACTGTAATATTCGAAGCAGAAGGAGTTCCTGAAAACATCGCTCGTGAAGCCTTACGTTTAGCAGCACAAAAACTTTCAGTGAATACAAAATTTGTCATTCGCCGTGATTATGCAGCAGCAGCACAATAATCTGTATTGATCCGAAAAAAGAATAATAACTGATAGCAATGAAAATAGCAGATATCAAAGAATTAACAACAGATGAACTTCGCTTACGTCTGGAAGAAGAAAAAGCGATTTATCTGAAAATGAAAATGAATCATGCGGTTTCTCCAATTGAGAACCCAATGAAGATTCGTGCAACACGTCGCGGAATAGCGATGATTCATACAGAATTAACGAGTCGTCAAAAAACCGATTCTAACTAATAAAAGCGGTAATCAGACCAATGGAAAATACTTCAACAGAAAAACGCAGTTTACGTAAAGAACGTATCGGTGTTGTTGTCAGCAACAAGATGAGCAAAAGTATCGTCGTAGCTGTCGAACGTAAAGTGAAACACGAGAAATACGGAAAGTTCATCAAATTGACCACGAAATTCATGGCTCATGATGAGAAAAACGAATCAGGAATCGGTGACCTTGTTCTGATCGCAGAAACTCGTCCTCTCAGTAAATCAAAAAACTGGAGATTGAAACAGATTTTAGAAAAAGCAAAATAATTTACCGATTACTCCTCAAAGTAATCACATCGATAAACGAATAACAACTGATATAGATGATACAGCAAGAATCCAGATGCGTAGTAGCAGACAATAGCGGAGCCAAAGAAGTTCTTTGTATCCGGGTATTGGGTGGTACCAAAAAGAAATACGCCAGCTTAGGTGATAAAGTAGTAGTAACCGTTAAGCATGCTCTTCCTTCAGGAAACGTAAAAAAAGGTACGGTATCAAAAGCGGTTGTCGTACGTACGAAAAAAGAAGTAAAACGTAATGACGGTTCTTACATCCGTTTCGACGACAACGCAGTGGTGCTTCTTACAGCGACAGACGAATTACGTGGTACACGTATCTTCGGACCGGTAGCACGTGAACTTCGCGAGAAGCAATTCATGAAAATAGTTTCATTAGCACCAGAAGTACTTTAATATTTAACGATTAATAGTTCCTTACAATGGAAAGAAAATTTAATAAACAACCCAAACTCAACCTACGCAAAGGCGATATCGTGAAAGTGATGGCCGGTGATTCGAAAGGTTCTCAAGGACGTGTCCTTGAAGTGATCTCTAAGGATCGTAAGGTCCTGGTTGAAGGAGTAAATTTGGTTAGTAAGCATACTAAACCAAACGCAAAAAACACTCAAGGTGGCATCGTGAAAAAAGAAGCTCCTATCCACATGTCAAATGTGATGCTGGTCGACGGCAAAGGAAAAACTACTCGCGTATCATACAAAGAAGTGGATGGCAAATTAGTTCGTTATTCTAAAAAGTCTGAGGAGGTAATCAAATAATGGCATACGTTCCAAGATTAAAAGACAAGTATAAACAAGATGTTGTACCTGCTCTTTCAAAAAAATTCAACTACAAAAGTCCAATGCAGGTTCCACGTCTGTTAAAGATCTGTGTGAATCAAGGTGTAGGTGATGCAGTAAGTGATAAAAAACTTATTGATTCGGCATTGCATGAAATGACTCAGATCGTAGGACAGAAACCTGTACCGACAAAGTCAAAGAAGGATATCTCGAACTTCAAACTTCGTGTAAATGTTCCGATCGGAGTACGTGTTACTCTACGTGATGTGAACATGTACGAATTCCTTGATCGTTTGATCTCTGTATCTCTTCCCCGTATCCGTGATTTCCGTGGAATCAATCCGAAAGGTTTTGATGGAAGTGGTAACTACACACTTGGAGTTACAGAACAGATCATCTTTCCTGAGATCGATATCGATAAAGTAAATAAAGTAACCGGAATGGACATCACGTTTGTTACGTCTGCAAAGACTGACGAAGAAGCGATGGAGCTCTTAAGAGAATTCGGTTTACCATTCAGAACAAATTAATAATCCAGCTAAAGAAAATATACTCATGGCAAAAGAATCAATGAAGGCAAGAGAAGTGAAACGTGCGCGAATGAATGCCCGTTATGCTGTAAAGCGCGCTGCACTTAAAGCTGCCGGTGATTATGAAGCACTTGACAAACTTCCAAAAAACTCTTCACCTGTACGTATGCACAATCGTTGCAAATTAACAGGAAGACCCCGCGGTTACATGCGTACGTTCGGGATATCACGTAACGTGTTCCGTTTAATGGCTCTGAATGGAAAGATTCCGGGAGTTACAAAAGCTAGTTGGTAATAAATAATTAAAACAAGGACAAGTTTAAAAATAGTACAATGACAGATCCTATTGCAGACTTCATTACAAGAATTCGAAATGCCGTGAGAGCAAATCACCGCATCGTGCAGATTCCTGCCTCGAATTTAAAGAAGGAAATGACAAAAATCCTTAAAGAAAAAGGATACATCCTCGACTATAAATTCGAAGAGGACACTAAACAAGGCCTTATAAAAATCGCTTTGAAATATCATCCGGTTACGAAAGTTCCTGCGATCCGTAATTTAACACGTATCAGCAAACCCGGACTTCGTAAATACGCTGGCGTAGAAGCTATGCCGCGTGTAATCAACGGTCTTGGTATTGCCATTCTATCAACTTCTAAAGGTGTCATGACCGATAAAGAAGCGAAGACGGAAAAAGTTGGTGGAGAAGTACTTTGTTATGTTTATTAATCATTAAAAAAGAAATCAGATGTCACGTATTGGAAAATTACCAATAACGATTCCGGCCAAAGTTGAGGTCAAAGTAAACGGGAAGACCGTGCATGTTAAAGGCCCGAAAGGTGAACTTAAACAAGTACTTGTTAATGGAGTTTCTATCGCTATCGATGGAACTACACTAACTGTGAATCGTGATTCAGAAGCGAAACAACATCGCGCTCTCCATGGCTTATATCGTTCATTGATCAGTAACATGATCATCGGCGTATCAGAAGGCTTTGTGAAGCAACAGGAATTAGTAGGTGTAGGTTATAAGGCAACAAACAACGGTCAGTTATTAGATCTTGTACTTGGATACTCTCACCATTTCATCTTCGAAATTCCGGCTGAAGTTAAAGTATCAACAAAGCAAGAAAAAGGGCAGAACCCAACGGTGATCTTAGAAAGCGCCGATAAACAATTACTAGGTGCAGTTGCTGCAAAGATCCGCTCATTGCGTGCTCCTGAACCTTACAAAGGAAAAGGTATTAAATTCACTGGTGAAGTTCTGAGAAGAAAAGCCGGTAAGTCAGCCGCTAAAAAATAATTGAGATCATGTTAAGAAAACAGCTCCGCAGAAATAGTATTCGTACACGTATCCGTCGTACGATCAAAGGAACAGCACAACGTCCGCGTTTATCTGTCTTCCGTAGCAATAAACAAATTTATGCTCAGCTTATCGATGATATAGCAGGTGTAACAATAGTTGCCGCTTCTTCAAGTGCAAAAGAATTTACCGTAAAAGGAAATAAAGTTGATATCGCTAAAGAAGTAGGCAAGATGATCGCAGGAAAAGCACAGCAAAACGGAATCAGTGCCGTTGTGTTCGACCGTGGTGGTTACCTTTATCATGGCCGTATCAAGGCTCTTGCAGAAGGTGCCCGTGAAGCAGGTCTTCAATTTTAATTATCATTCATCTTTGATTGAATAAAAGTACTATGTCAGAAACAAACGTAAAGAGAGTTAAAACAAGCGAGATCGAATTGAAAGATCGTCTCGTAACTGTAAACCGTGTTACCAAAGTAACGAAAGGTGGTCGTGCTTTCACCTTCGCAGCAATCATCGTAGTTGGTGATGAAGCAGGAGTTGTAGGTCATGGACTGGGAAAAGCAAAAGAAGTAACAGATGCTGTTCGTAAAGGAATTGATGATGCCAAAAAGAATCTGGTAAAAGTTCCAATCATGAAAGGTACAGTACCTCACGAATCATATGGTAAATACGGCGGTGCATTGGTTTTCCTTAAACCGGCCGCTCCCGGAACAGGCGTAATTGCAGGTGGTGCCATGCGTGCAGTATTAGAAAGCGTAGGTATACATGATGTATTGGCAAAATCTAAAGGCAGCTCTAACCCACATAACGTGGTAAAAGCAACAATAGATGCTTTGTCAAACATGCGTGACCCTGCAACGATCGCTCAGCATCGCGGAATTAAAATGACCAAAGTATTTAATGGCTAATCGCCTTAATGATATAATAACCATAACCAATGGCAACAGTAAAAATTACACTTGTAAAAAGTGGTATCGACCGCAAAAGCAATCAGAAGAAAACGCTGCATGCTCTAGGCCTGAGAAAGATGAACAAAACAATAGAAGTTGAAAATACTGTACAGATCCAGGGTATGATCAACGTAGTTAAACATCTAGTAGAAGTAAAAGAAAATTAAGCAATTCAATAGCGATTGTTAATATTTGACAAGAACATTAATCATGAATCTATCATCACTCAAACCTGCTAAAGGTTCAGTAAAAACAAATAAGAGACTCGGTCGTGGTACCGGTTCCGGTCGCGGTGGTACTTCCACTCGTGGTCACAAAGGTGCACAGTCACGTTCAGGTTACAGCTCTAAGCGTGGTTTCGAAGGTGGTCAAATGCCTCTACAACGTCGTCTTCCTAAGTTCGGATTTAAAAATCCATTCCGTAAAGAATTCCACGGAATTAACCTGGATACACTTCAGTCACTTGCTGAAACATTAAAAGTTTCAAGCATTGATGTTGAGATGCTGGTGAAAAACGGTCTTGCTTCAAAAAGCGATAAAGTAAAAATTCTTGGTCGTGGTGAAGTTAAATCTAAACTTGAAGTGAAAGCACATGCTTTCTCTAAAACAGCTACAGAAGCAATCGAAGCAAAAGGTGGTTCTACAACTACTATGGAAACAAAAGGCGGTTCTACAACTACCATCTAAATTCAAGTATGAAAAATCTGATACAGACTATCCAGAATATATTTAAGATCGAAGATCTGAGAACCCGCATTCTCAATACACTCTTCTTTCTTCTGATCTACCGTCTCGGTACACATATCGTGCTGCCGGGTGTCGATCCACAACAACTTGCTGCGCTGAAGAATCAGACAGAAGGTGGTGTATTGGGTCTGTTAGATATGTTCTCAGGTGGTGCATTTTCTCAGGCATCGATCTTTGCATTAGGTATCATGCCTTACATCTCTGCATCGATCGTGATCCAGCTTCTAAGTATTGCAGTTCCGTATTTTCAGAAAATGCAGAAAGAAGGTGAGTCAGGAAGAAAGAGAATCAATAACATCACTCGTTGGTTAACTGTGATCATCACAGCTTTCCAAGCACCGGGTTACATAGTCAATCTTCGTTCTCAGGTTCCGAATGCAATTCTTTCCGTTACTAATCCGGAGATCGTTTCTCCTTTTACATTCTGGTTCACATCGATCGTTATCCTTGTTGCCGGTACAATATTCGTAATGTGGTTAGGTGAGCGTATCACTGATAAAGGTTTAGGAAATGGTATCTCACTTATCATCATGGTCGGTATCATTGCCCAGCTTCCTCAAGCATTCTGGGATGAAGTTCTTTCCCGCGCCAATTCAAATGGTGGAATGGTTGTTCTTCTTATCGAATTAGTAGCCTTAGGTGCAGTAATCGCTTTCACGATCTTGCTCGTTCAGGGGACCAGACGAATTCCGGTCAACTTTGCAAAGAAGATCGTTGGAAATAAACAATACGGTGGTGTACGTCAGTACATACCACTAAAAGTAAACGCAGCCGGTGTAATGCCGATCATCTTCGCTCAGGCAATCATGTTCATCCCGGCGACGATCGCACAGTTCTTCCCTGATGCCGCAGCTTCCCAAGGAATACTTGCTACATTCGGAAACTTCACATCGTTCTGGTATAATTTCGTATTCGCTACATTGATCATCCTCTTCACTTATTTCTATACTGCAATTGCAGTAAATGCAAATCAGA
>JAYUWA010000066.1:0-22246 GCA_043753795.1 Bacteroidota bacterium
CCGGTTTCAATAACCTCTTGTGCATCTTCGTAAGCAAAACGATGATCACTGTAGATAACCGTTTTTCCAAACCATTTTTTTACAACTTCTGCATTCTCATTCATTTCAAAGACTGCAGCGAAACAAAGTTTTTCTTCATGCGGACGAAGCGAGCATACACCGTTTGATAATTTTTCCGGCAACATCGGAATTACACGGTCGACGAGATAGATGGACGTAGCCCGGTAATATGCTTCCTTGTCAAGTTGCGAAGTTGGACGCACATAATGTGAAACATCGGCAATGTGTACTCCGATCTCGTAATTTCCATTTGGTAATTTCTGAATCGATAACGCATCATCAAAATCTTTAGCGTCGATAGGATCAATGGTAAACGTTGTGATCTTTCTGAAATCACGACGACGTTTGATCTCGTCTTCTGGAATTGCAAGAGGGATCTTTTCAGCCTCTTCTTCAACACGTTTTGGAAACTCCAACGGAAAACCGTACTCAGACAAAATGGAATTCATTTCCACGTCGTTCTCTCCCGGCCAGCCTAGTATTTTTGTGATCTTTCCGATTGGATTCTTTGTACCCTTAGGCCAGTCAACAATTTCCGCTATTACTTTTTGTCCTTGCTGCGCATTGTTGATCATGTTTTGCGGAATGAAAATATCCACTAACATTTTGGGACTATCCGGAACAACGAAAGCATACTTTCCCGATAGCTGAACCATGCCGGCAAATTCTGTTTTTGCGCGTTCGATGATCTCAACTACTTCACCCTCTATACGCTGGTTGCGGTGTCTTGCATAGAGGTAGATCTTGACTTTGTCGCCATGTAAAGCATTCTTTACATTTTTAGGTGCGATGTAGACGTCATCTTCATCATTTTCGCTGAGAATGTATGCGGCGCCACTGGTTGTAATATCGATGACTCCTTCCAAGTATGCATGTTTCGGTTTGAGTTGAAATTTTCCGCGCTCTGTTTCAATCACATCGCCCTTATCCTGTAATTCTGCAAGAATAAACAGAATTTCTTTCTTCAATTCACCGTTGAGATCATCCATACTCGCTTCCGGACCTTTTGTCTGCCGAAGGAACTCTGTGAAAGCCGGCTTGATCAGACGAGTAAGCTGCTTGTAGTTAAAAAGTGTATTTGGATGGCGGTTAAAACTCTTAAATAGTTCCGCAAGTAAAAAAGTTCTTGACGGATCGTCGGCCTTTTTTTTGTTTTTACTCATTGTTTAGATAATCTCTATTATGGTCTCGTTTTCATCAGGACCAACAATAATTTCATTTGTTGGTTTCACGTGACATCATAAAGTTACCGTTTCATTCCGTAGAATGCTAACCGGAACTAAATAATTATAACCCATGCCCGTTAATAACCTTTAAAAAAATCTCGGTAATAGTGCAACGAATGTGTGAAAAAAGCGTTTCATAACTTTTAAAATTCAATTAAGGTTGCGCTAACCGCAGACTTAAATTTACGAAGACCAACTAAACAATACCAATTAATTACCAACCAAAACCAGAAAAAATGGAAAACAAGAATCAGGAACAAGGCAAGAACAAAGGCACGATATGGATCGTATTGTTGATTTTGTCTGCCGTTCTGAACATTTACCAGTGGAGAAACCACACAACATCAGTGAGCAACTTTGAATCAAAAGTTGACACACTTGTTGTAGAAAAAGTAAATGTGGAGCAGGAGTTGTCGGAAACAAAATCAGAATTAGAAAAATACCGTGGTATTTCATCTAATCTCGACAGCCTACTGAATGAGGCTCAGGCAAAGATCGACGAACAAGCGAAAAAGATCAGAGGACTTGGCGCAAATGCAAAGAACTCAAAAGAGCTGAACGAGAAACTGAAACAACAGTTAGCAGACCTTCAGATCTTACGTGATGAATATCTTACACGTATTGACTCATTGTTAATGGCCAATAAACAATTGGTTACAGAGAAAGAAGAATTGACAAGTACGAATCAGAATCTGACGAAAAATCTTGAAACTACTGTTGCTACGGCTTCGGTGTTGAAATCAGAATACATTAAAGTGGCTACTTTCAAAAGAAAAGGTAACGGAAAATATTCTGAAACCGCTCTTGCTAAACGTACCCATAAATTAAGTGTGTGTTTCGACGTACTGGACAATAAAATCGCGAAGACAGGCGATAAGACAGTTTATCTGAAGATCACAGAACCGGGTGGAAAGCAGATCGGAAACAAGAGTACCGGATCAGCATCATTCAAGACGTCTACAGGCGAAGAGGTAATGTATGCTGCATCTTCTACACTTTCTTATACAGGTGTTAAACAGAATATTTGTATGGATTACGAAGAGCAGGAAGACAAAATGTTTCCTCCGGGAACATATATGGTTGAAGTGTACATTGACGGTGTGCTAAGTGGCGCCGGCTCTGCAGTACTTCGGTAATTAGAATAAGAGATATTTTTTTAAGAATGCACGGTCGGGAGATCGTGCATTTTTGTTTTGAAGAACATACTACGCAAAGAGTAAAAATAAAACACAGAGAACACTTAGTTCACAATGAGATCATAGAGTAATTCTTCGAATTTAATCAGTAAAAATAATGGAGCTTACTGGTTTTGGTTACTTCAACCTTGAGAACTAAAATCGAAGCCCAATTCTATGGTCTCATTGTGAACTCCATGCCCTCTATGTTTATTTCCCCGTCTACCTTTAGGCTAAAACACTATAAATCCCCCAATAAGTAAACAAAACAATCAACACCAAGTACGTAATACTATTCAACGTAAAAAACCACTTAGGGAAAAATGTCCAGTTGGAGTTTTTGAGAATGTTTCTGTTGGTATTCAGGATGGGAATGATGAGTACTAACAACAAGAATGGGATATATGATGCAACGCTTACGAGCGATAGCGAACCATCGGAATAAGGTGCAGGAAAATAGTAGATATTCATTTCTGTTGCCAACAGAAAAATGTAATATGCCATTGCAATACTTAAAGGAATAAGCAGCAATTTAAAACCGGAGTAGGGAGCATTCTTTTTGTTAAACAGATAGCTGGCAGAAAATAAAAGGGCAGAGAAAATGAATAGAAGCAAACAAAACTGAAGAAATAAATTTATTCCTGGGCTATTGAGCGGAGTCTTGAAATCTTTTAGTTTTTGAAATTCTGCATTAGCAGGAAAAAGTGCCGGAATTTCCAAGAAGTGATCTCCTTTAGCTAACTCTTCGTGCAGATCGAATTTAATTTGTTTAGTATAGTCGTGATAGAAATTCAAATAGGTAACGCCGGCATTCAAATCAAGAATGGAAGTTAACAATGTCCCGTCGCCATGTTTGGTTCGACAAACGTGCATAGTATCGGACAGGGCAGTGCAGAACGCCAACGACGTATCGATTTTGTTTTCCAGGAAAGCAGAACCATTTCTATACCGCACTTGTTTGATACTTTTGAAATCGGTGATAGTAGAAGGACAGAAATTTGCCAGAACATATTTCGGATCATTTCCCAAAATTAATTCATAAGGCTCAACTACCAGATATTTACCCGACTTGTCTACATAAAAGAACACGTCTTTGCTAAGAGCGCTATGATCGTATTGTTCGATGTACATTTTTACCTCGTCAACAGTTTTACAAGTGTGTAAAATGTCTTTCAGATAATTAGTCCGGCTTGCGATTGGTTTTTTATCAGACAGGTCACGCTTTTTTTCCGGAGTTGCTGTGGCCAGTGTTACAAATGAAAGACCGAATTCGTTCATGCCTGTTTGTGGTGCAAAACCAAATACGCCATCAGCCCTTGCTCCTGTAAAGGCAGTTCCATAGCCGGTGGTTTCAAACCAGATCCTTGGTGTTTCTAGCCAGGTGTCGTAGTTGCTGCCGACCATGGTTTTGTCACCTACAGTGACTTTGTAGGTGCTGCAGGCAAAAACGTTTTCCGCTCCGCAAAAAAAAGCGATGAATGGAATGAGGGCGATACTTAATTTAAACACATGATAGTATTTAGCGGGTTCATTTGAACGAAATCAGATAAAGAAAATTTTAAGTCGCTCATTGTCGAGTTGTTTTTATATACCTATTTAGTAAAACCGAAATGCTCATCAGAAGGGAGATACTATTAAACAATTACTTTTATTTCAACGTGATTTCCGTCTGCTTCGCTCCAGGTAATATTCATAAAGGGAAGTTCCGACAATTCCCAAAACAGCAATAATGGTAATCGAGAATCTTGCGTGTGGCGAAGGAATAAAATCCCCCCAAAAAACCTCTAATCCAAATAGAATAATGCTAATCATCCTTATGGTTTTATCAATCGTTTCATTGTATCTTTTTTTTGAGAACAGAGCATTAGTATATTGCCAAACCAATTCAATAAATAGCTTTAGCTCCTCTTTTGTTTTGAATGTTTTGAAGTCTGACAATCCAATTGAATTGGTTTCAAAAAAGTCGATGGTATAAACATTACTAATTCGGCCTTCGCTTCTAAATTCATTATAAACAGTTTCAATGGCACTTGTCATCATATTCTTTGCTGTGAAGATAAATGTACAACTAATCCGCCAAATTTCGGTAATCCCGAAAGCCATTTAAGACGGGTAGAAAAGGGTGTTCAATTCGATTGAAAGTGTTATTCTTTGATAATCTTTAGCACCAATTTGATAAGATCATTTTCAAGTTTCAATCGATTTTTAGACAAAAAATTAAATAGATATTCTACTTCTCTTTCATTTTCTATAATCAAGGTAATCGTCTTTTCGTTAACCGTGTACTTATATGTTGTAATATGAGAAAGCGAATCTGCCGGAGTGATAGTCAAATATTGGTCGCTTTTGAATTGATATAAATCTCCTACAGGGTCTGTGTGCCATCCAGGAATTTTAAATTGACATTCGAGAATTTTCCACTTGCCAATGACACTGATTTGTGACGGATTTTCTTTAACAAAATCATTTTCTGCTTTTCCAAGATATTTTTTAGCAAGTTCTTTATTTTCAAATCGAGGATCCAGATAACAATTAACAGTTGAAGTGCTCCAGAATTCAAGTGATGAATTGACGAAACTTTGACCATAATTTTTGTTGAGAAGAAAAGAACAGAGAATAAAGGGAAGAATTTTTTTCATGACGACTACAAAAACAAGTTGATCATTTCACATTTATTTTTTCTTCGGTTTCGGTAACAGATTTTTCTCATAGAGCTCAATCCATTCCTTTGCACTCATCTTTTTCATTAATTCACCAATGAGTTTATATGGAATTTCATCCATCTTCTTAAAACGAACACAACTCTTTCCCATATCGAGTTTTTGATTGCTGTGTTTGGGATATTCGCCTACAAACCATTTTAACAATTTCGGATCAGAATAAATCCCCATGTGATAAAAATTGATTGATCCTTTTTGCGATGCAATTCCGGCAAAGGGGAGTGGTTCTTCGGGTTTGCAATGATAACCCGCGGGATATAATTTGTGCGGTACAACATAACCTAGTCCTCCGTAGCTAATTCCCGGTTCAAATCCTTTTGGCAGATTTTTTAAAATTATTTCATGAAGTTTATTGAATGGTTCAACCCTATCTTGGGGCAAGTTTATTAAAATTTCTTTTACGGTTTTTCCTTCTGCTTTCATTCGGAGAATATTTTAATCAAATATACGAATTGGATTTAGCTCTTAATTAATTAGAAAATTGCCGGAAGCAATTCTACCGTTATCAGTTAATAATCGATAGAAATAAATTCCGTCTGCAAGTGAATTTCGATTTATAACAGTAGAACGTTCGGTGATTCTAACTTGTCTTACAAATTTACCAATTGAACTATAAATTTCCATAGTTGCATTCTCATCGTTTAACGTAATCGTCATTGATGTATGAAATGGATTCGGAAATAATTTTACAGATGTTTGTATATCTGAAATACTATTGATATTAGTAATTAAGGCGCAATTATAAAGAGAGTCTGGCAACACAGGTATCGAATTTTGTGTGAAGCATGTTATTACACCTGTGGCGCCATCGAGAACCTCACACATTGGTTGTAGGAATTCCCAATTGGCACCAATGCCTTCAATGATAGCAAATGCAGAAGAAGAAGACAACCATCTTTTGCGATATGTGATTCCAATTAGAACGGAATCAATTTGTGTAACTAGCAATTTGCTATAGCATGAAAAATAAGGAATTGTTGGAATTGTATCCCCCACCTGAAGATTGAAATCAAAGATCACGTTTTCAACAGAATCATTTGGCAAAATGCAAAACACCTTTTTGTTTGCAATGTCTTGCCTGATGCATCCTTTATATCCATCGTCGTTATGAGTACCACAACCCGGATTATTCACTTGAATGAATGGGGTATTTATTTTGTGATACTGCACAGACCCGATCATAGTGTCGCCATCGAAAGTATAGGAATAATCTTCATCAAATGGAGTGAAGGGCGTACAATAATACTGAATAAAGTTCCAGTTCCAGACAGCATTTGAATCTGGGAATGGATGATAGTTTCCGGACTGCGATCTTGCTGTAAGAGTTGTTGTCAGGATTAATAATAGGAGGAGGGTTTTCATGATTTGAAACTATTGTTTGTCTGATCCGTTTTTGTAATCAAATTGTGTGTTAAATTTTCCTGTAACTGCATACCATTTCCATAAACCAACTCTTTTATTTGTCTGATACTGTCCCTTCAATTTAAGTTGACCATTTTCATAATATTCTTCGTATTCGCCAGTCTTACCTGTTGAAGTGCTTTTATTGTTAATGTAAGCAGCACTTGACAATGTCTTAAGATTTCCATTGCTGTAGTATTCTGAATTTTCCATTATCATTTCTTTTCCCGTATCTACTTCGATAGATTTATATGCTATTTTTCCCCGTACTTTGTCAGAGAACTGCTCGTATATTCCAATGTTTTTATTGATTGTGGTCTTTGATTTGATAAATCCGTTTGAAGAGAACTGAGAGGCTATATTCTTGGCCAAGTTATACTCTGATTTTATATTTCCATTTTCGTAAAAATGGTGCCAGATGTTAATTGCCATACCGTTTTTGAATTGACCTTTAGCAAGAATACCATTTTTCGAGTTTGTAAATGTGAATGCACCAGTTGATTTGTTTTTAAAAATATCAGAAAATTGTTTTAAGATCTGCAATTCATTTTTCACTGCCGGATTTCCGGACACTTCTTTCGTTCTTCTGTCGCAACTACCTCCACAACTGATACTTCGTCCGCTACCATATCCATAAATTAAATATGTACTCCCAACTTTTAAATAAGAACCTGTTTTAAGTGTAATAATATTGGTATCAACTTTGCCAAAGTATATTTTAAATATTTCAACAGTAGCCGTTCCATCTATTCTTCCGCCACAAGCAAAATTAGTTTCAATGTTGTCCTTACTTTTAGGAACTGTCATTGTAAGTACATTGCACGTAAAAATTGTTCCGGGACTTCCTTTAAAAAGTAATTCTGTGATTGTCCTGTTGTCTTCTGCACATAATCCCCATGAGCTTTCATTTAGCCCGATAAGAAGTAATATGGTTAGAAGTGTTTTCATTTTACTTTTACATATTTGATTACTTTCAAATAATTTTATGGCGCGTCTTTAGACTTACCTTTTATTTTGTACTGTTTTCTACAATAGCAATTTCTTCTTCGGTGAGGTTGTAGAGTTTATAAACAAAAGTATTAATTTGACGCACAACATCACCAACTCCGGCATCTTTGTTAACTGATTTAATTAGGATAATATCAGAAATTAGTCGTTCTAATTCTTTTGATTGCAGCTTTAATGGCAAAGGCAATTGTTCAATATACTTTGGCTTGATATTATAATCAACAAAACAATTTGAGAAATACCAATTCATCAAATCCGAATTCATTATTGCCAATAACACTTTAAGGGAATTTTCGTTTTTAGAAACTATAAAAGAGAAATTATTAAGAGGATAATATTCGCCATTTGTGTCAAGTGCACAAACAAGTCTTACGGGCATACTTAATTTTCGAATATATTGTATTAGAATTTTTGGTTGTTCATAATTGATATTATTTAACCCAGCCAAATCATTGCAAACATTCAAATAATCACCTTGCCAATCTATTGTATATTTTTTAATATTTTTAGCGGATGAAGCGCATTTTTTCCAATTTAAATTTCCTTTGACATCTTTCGAAAGAAACTTTTCATTATTGCCAGTTTTAATTCCATAAACAACCTTGAAGAAATTTTTAACAGGCTCAAGTTGAGAAAGTTTTTTAAGAAGATTCTCTTTTGCCTCATTTGTAGAAAGACTAAATACAAAGTCTTTCTTATTTTCAAATTTTACTTGTTCAATATTATTAATATCAAATCCTTCAAAGGAAAGCAAATCATACACTTTTTTTGTCTCGTTTGATTTATAGAGTTTAATGATATTATCTTTGACTGTCTTTTTTTCAAGAATATAAATAGCAGGTACGATATCAGGAGCATCTACAAAAACTTGCTTTTCTAATTCTAAAAGAGAAACAATATTATTTTTAATAAATGATTTGTTTCTTATTTGTGAGAACTTATCTAGATAATAAATTGTGTTTGTGGTAATGAAAGAAAATATGCCAAAGCTTCTTAATAAATTTTTCATTGCATGCTCTATGAAGAAAGCGTAAATTTCAAGTTCGCCACTTGTAGGCGTAAATCTATTTTTTAAGTAATCTTTCTCGCTATCTGTAAGTTTAACTCCGTACGGTGGATTCCCAATCACCACATCAAACCCCACAAAATCCCCTTCATCATTCAACACTTCCGGAAATTCAAAGCGCCATTCAAAGGCGTTTTCAAAAATCTTATTGGATTTTATTTCTTCGATTTCGATTTCTAATTTTTTTATTTCTTCCGTTAGTTGAGCAACTTTTTTATTCCAATCTGCTTTTTCTTTTTTGCTCATTTCAAAAAGCTGGGTCTGCTGTGTCAATTGAAATAACTCGCCCGAGAGTTTACGGAGTTTCTTTGCTTTGGGATCGTTCAAAGAAATTTCGCTTCTGAAATCCGATTTAATGTCGGCTATCAGTTTTTCCATTTCTCTTTTTTGTTCTTTGCTGTCTGCGTTTCGATAAGTGTCAACAGCGATTCTGTAGCTGTCGATTGTCCATTTACTTTTCTTTAGCGCCTGGCTCAGATCTGCATCTATCGCAAAACGACTGACTAATGAGTTTCCGCATTTTATATTGATGTCAATATTCGGAAGGGTTTCTAGTTCTGTTGCGTTTTTATAATAAGCGTTTTTCAAAAGTTCAATCCACAGACGTAACCGACAGATTTTAACAGAATTCGTATTGATGTCAACACCGAAAAGACAATTCTCTATGATGGTTTGTTTTTCGTGAAAAAGTGTTTCCTGTATCCGCTGACTTTCTTTGTTTGCGGGATTATATTCGAAAAGTTCACCCTCTTCATCGGTTACGATCAGCTCATCATTTACAACTTCAACTTCATAGCGGTGTAATGATTTGCCTTCTCGATCTTCTAAGATCTTCAGATCGTTTTTTACAGCGATCAGTTCATTCAACGCAGAAACAAGGAAGTGACCCGATCCTACGGCTGGATCGCAGATCTTAATACTGTTTACTATTTTATTTGCTTTCTTTCTGGAAATATTTTGCGGAATATTTTCATAGATGTCTTCAATCTTGCCAATCTTCAGATCGGGAAATTCCTGGTCAAACTTTTGGACTACTGATTTGCGAATGGTTTCACGACACATATACATTGTGATGAAACCCGGAGTAAAGAATGAACCGTCTTTGTAGCCGTTTATTTTCTCGAAGATCAAACCGAGAACGGAAGCATTGATGAGTGATTTATTATCTTCCTGAATTTCTTCCGAACCTTCGCTTGTAAAGTCGTAAGCGTTTAAGAATTCGAACAAATATTCTAATGTCGATAAATTTCCGGAGCGCTTTTTACCTTGATCGTTTTTAAGAACAGAAGAAGATATTACAGGAATTGTTTTATCATCTTTTAAGTTGCTGATGAATAAAGTTACTTGTTCAATTTCTGTAGGTTCAAACAAAGAACTATTCAAGTAAGGAACTTTTTCAAATACTTTTTTTACATCCTGGTTTCTGTCATCATACTTGCGAGCCAGGACTTGAAAGAACAAACTGTTTAGGTCGTCATAGTTTTTAATTTTGTCTAAATTTAAAAACGAATACGATTTGTCACCCTTGTGATATGTTATAAGCTGAGCTTCCAGTAATTTGAGAAATAAAACTCTGTTAATCCAAGTAATGCTCAACTCAAGTCCTACATTGAATAAACGTTCCTGATGTGTATTGCCAAATTGACTGGGCCGATCTAACCGATTAATCTTATCTAAGCTGTCGAGCTGAATAATTGTATCTTCAAGAATGCTCCCCGAATTTCTTTCGCCTTCTTTATTTCTTTGAATTAGTTTTTTACTTCCATCTTTAGTTTCTGTAAGGCCAATGATGTGCAATAATTCAGTGTAAAACCTTTTGTCAAGACTATTGCTGTCATTGGTAAATGGAAGTTTTAAGAGATGTTCAGGGGAGAGAAGTTTGAATAAAGCGATGAGTTTATTATCGTCTGCCTTTTCAGAGTTGCGGAGCGGGTTTTGGTATTCCTGTAAATCGAAGTATGCAAATTCAATTTCTGATTTTATTTCAGCAATGAAGGGTTCTGCAATTTGTTTATAGAAAAAATCTGTTTTAGTATCTGCCAAACGGCCGTTTTCAAAATCGTTAAATTGTTTAACGAGATTTTTATTTTGCGCAAAAAGCCTGTCAAATAAAGTAGCATCAAAAATAAACCACTCATTTATATTTGTAACGATGAGATTTTTTACTTCAAGATTTTTATGCGTAATTCTTTCCCGTAAATAGTAAAGCACTAATTCCTGAAACGCTTTGACGTTTAGTTTTTTAGTGGAGATCATTTCCGTTTTGTTGGTCGGCTTTTTAGCTTCAATGATTACACCGACCGTACTACCTGCATTATTACCATTATGAATGACCAGATCGTTACGACCTTTTGTATTTATATAATGGTTAGGATCGAAATATGTTTTCTTTAAAAAATCAATGACAAGATTCTTGTGAAACTCTTCACTTTCTGTGTCATTAGTTCTATCGAGGAGCTGTATAAGATTAATTTTGAAACCTTCAATTTCAGTCCTGTTTGGCTTTACTTTTAAAAAGGCTTTGTTGAGCGCTTTTTTTGGTTTCAATTCTTTTAATTCCATTTGTGAATCCAATGAAAATTTATTAAAGAATTTGATTTATTTAAAACCTGATTAATCTGCGTTTCCAATTCAGGAATTTTGTTTTTGACAACATAAATATGTCTAATATATTCAATGGGTTCTTTAGACATACATAACTTCTTTTAGGATCTGTGGTCCGATATAGGGACTTAAGCCATTTTTTGTAACAACTTCAATTTTTTGGTTTTTGAATAGAGACTCAAAAAGGTCGTAAACAGCCATGTAGTTATCAAAACTTTCCTTTTCGGGTTCGAATTCTATTAACAAATCAATATCATTACCGCTCACTTGTTCATTTCTGGAATAAGAACCAAACAGACCTATATTCAATACGCCATACTTTAAAAGTTCCGGTTTACATTGTTTAAGAGTTGACAATATGGCTTGTCTGCTTGTCATTTTTCGAATGTTTTACCAAATATACAAAAGTTTGTTTCTCATTTTGCACTCTTACCAAAAGTCAATAAGTTATTATCCGGATCTAGTAAAGCAAACTCTCTCTGACCCCAAGGCTTAGTTTCTAAATGTCCGTTTGGGTGAATTGAAATGTTATTTTCCAATAGCGTTTGGTAAAGTTCATCAATGGTATTGGTTCTTATATAAACTTGTCCGTAATTTTCTTTTGGGTCAAGAGTTTTGAAATCAAAGAAGTGAATTTGTATGTTGTCTTTTTGAAGCATTAAATACCCGTCAAAGTCAGTGTCGCCATAAACATGAAAACCTAATTTGTTTACGTAAAAGTCTTTCGTTACTTCTTTGTCCCGCATTGGTAACTTTGGATTTATTTCTGTCAGCATAATATTTATTTTTCAAGTTGTTGGATATGAAAAATTCATTTTTTTAAACTTTGACAATATCACCGATCAAAATTGTCGAGCAGCCAAGCAATTCCTTTTAATGATTGCAGCGTGTTTTGCTACCAATTGTCGGTATGATTGAGTGTCGGTTGTGATTTGCATTTTTTAAATTTTTGGAAAGGAAGAAATTTTTTTAATTTAAATTTTTCTTGGGTAGAAAAAAGCAAGCATTTTGCAAACTTTGAACTTAGCGGTCGCTTGTATCGATTTGCAAATATGCTTGCTTTAAGTATTGGCTCATTCATATTTCAGTTTGAAACGAATACCAACATATATTTCTCTGCCTCGTGTCGGTCCCCAAACAGAAGAAGTGTCAAAGTATGGGCTATATGGGTTTTGCCAACTGATAATAGGTTGTTTCTGTCTGAAATCAAAAACATTTTCACAACCTGCGTATACTTCAAACTTTTTGAAACTATATGTAAATTGTGCATTTACTAAAGTATAAGGGTTTGAAAAGTCAGGTCGTTGAAACTCTATTGGATTTGATTTTGTGTCAGGCAAACGTTGTTCTCCATACCAATGCACATTGATATCAAAATGAAATTTATTTGTCAAGGGTTTGTAACTGAATGTTGTCAAAAATTTGTGTGCAGAATTAAAAGGTAATAGTTGTTTTGCTCTGTTTATTTCTCGGTAAACATCTAAAAAGTTGTAGCCAATTTTTAATTCAAATCGTTCCCGGAATTTTAAATAAAGTTCTGCCTGAAAACCATTACTTACACTTTTTCCATTAAAATTTTTAATTATTGCTTTCGTTGGGTCGTTGTCATAGTCAGGAAAAATTTGATTTTGAAAACCTGTCTTGTAATAGTCAGCACTGAAAAAACCGGAAAGATTTTTAGTTTCAAATTTTTGAGTAACGTTAATTCCAAAATTTGTTGCTCTTTCAGGTCTTAATTGTTCAGAAAAAATAATGTCTCTTGAACTAACTAACAAACCAATATTTTCACTGAATAAATTTACTGTTCTCCAACCTGTCCCAATGCTTGCACGGAAAACTGTCTTTGGCGTAAAATCATATTTTAATAAAGTTCTCGGTGTAACAGTAAAACCAAATTGGTTATGTTGGTCGCCACGAATACCGGCAATCCAAGTTAATTTGTCTTTTAAAAAACTCATTGAGTTTTCCGCAAAAAGTCCGGGAATATTTTCTATTCGTTTGTAATTACCCGAATAGGTCCGTTGCAAAGTAGTGTCTGTAAATGCAATGTCTTCATTGAGGTTCAAGTAACGATAGCTAATGCCAGTTTTTAATGAATGTTTTTGCGAATAAGCTAATTCGTATTGCAGATTACCATAAAAATTTGTCTGCTGTGCATTATATTTTACCGTTCCGAAAAATGATTTTTGGTATTGATGAAATGAAGATGCAAAGAAAGTTATTTTATGAACGTCATTAAAGCGATAGGCGGTCTTTGTCCATACTTCGGGTTGATTGAAGTTTACTGTTTGTCCGTAAATATTTGTGCTGCCTTTGTCGCTATCTGAATTATAAAATGTTTGTCCGCCAATTCTTTGCTCATTTAAAAAACGCAAACCGATTCTACTGCTCCAGCCCCAATCTTTATCGTTTCCGTATTTCCATTTATTTATAATCATATAGCGTGTGAGCTGTGGCAAATCCAAAAAATTATCATTGTCTCTGTCAATTTTATTTGCTGGTTGCACTGTATGAAAAGCTGTCAGGTTGCTCCACTTGCCGTGTTTAAAAGCATAGTTAGCATTCAGATGCTTTTCAAAAAAATTATTCATATACAAATTGAGTAATAATTTTTCCGTTTTATCGGGTTCTTTAGTTTCAACATTTATTTGTCCGCTAATACTTTCATATCCTTGCAAAATACTGTTAGCTCCTTTTGAAATATAGATGTTGTCAACTAATGTTCCTGGAATTCCGCTAATGCCGTAAGTGTAGGATAAACCTTGTATCATAGGGAATCCGTCAATTAAAACCTGATTGTAAATGCCCGATAAGCCTAAAATCCGCAGTTCTTTAGAGTTTGTAATTACATTGGTCGTTTGAGGTTGCACAGTGGTTTGAGTTTCAAAACAGCCCGCTAAATCACAGCAAGCGGCTTTACCCAATTCTTTTTGAGTAATAATTTCAGTTTTGATGGGCGTCATGTTAGAAATAATTACACCGTCTCGTTCCCCTTGTACAACTACTTCTCCAAGTGTTTTAGTTTCTTCTAATCTGAATTGTACAAAAGTTTGATTGGTAATTTCTATCGTGTCAGATGTATGTCCTACAAAACTTGCAATCAATTTCTTATTACTGATTTCTTTGGTGGTAATTTCAAATTCACCTTTGTCTCCTGTGGATATTCCTACTTCTGTGCCAAGCCAATAAACGCTTGCCCTAGTTAGCGGTATTTTTTTAGTGTTGGTTACTTTTCCTAAAATGGTTTGTGCAAATAGCCCATACGGAAACAGTAAACCAACAATGATTATATATTTTTTCATTGTTTGAATGTTTTAAAATAAGGTAAGGTTTGTTTACTGTTTTATTTTGTATGGTCTTTCGTCAGGGTTTTCGCAACTACCTGTATTTTCGATCGCTGTATTGATTTCATTTTCGGTAATCAATACAGAATTGAATTTCACTTCAAACGAAGATATTGTTCCCATCTTACCCGATTTGCAACTGCTAACGCCTATTAATTTCTCAACATTAGCGGCAATCATTTTTAAGTCCATTGAACAGGTTATGCCTTTTACTTTGATAGTAACAGTTTTTGTTGTGTCGGCTTGTTGTGTTGTGCTTTGAGCAAACGCACAGTTTGTAGTGGCTGTCAAAACGATGAAAGCCAAGATAAATGATTTTATAAATTTCATTTTTCTGATTTTAAATTGTTAACAATAAAGAAATGATGCTCCGATGTTGTCGGAGCAAATGTCAAATAGTGTTAACCCATTTTAGGCGGTTGCCAAAAGTCAGGTGCAAATTGAGAAGTAAAAACTGATTGATAAGTAAAACTTTGTTTTGTTGAAATTTCAGGTTTTGAAAAGTCAAGGAATGGATTTGTCAAGAAGTGCAACACACAAGAACTGCATACCTGAAAAGGATTACAAGATTTTCCCGAACAATCGTCTTTTTTGTTTTGTTGATCTGGTAATTTTTCGTTGTCAGTAATTGGTTTGCATTCTCCACTACAACAAGTTTGTTCAGTATCAGTCTGCAATGAGGTCAAATCTATTCCGGGCTTCACAGCGAGGAATAAAATTGTTGATGCTAATATGAGTATTAAAAATTTCATTGCTCAGCAAATTTACAACTTATTTTTGTAAATCTAACTAGTGGGTCGGGAAATTGGCTGTAGTGATTAGCTTGTGCAACCGTTGAATTGCTGAAAACGGATTTTAAACAATTCCGTATACACTTTGAATGTCTTTGTTAGCTAGATTGTTAACAACTGTCAACTAAAAATTAAAACCAAAATGAAACCCCGGTTCCCCGAAGACAAATTTCGACCATTTATCGTCTAACTATTTATGTCCATCAGGGATTTTTGTGTGAGATGCACGGTGGGTGATTGCAATTGATGGTTGAATAAAGAATCTGTCCTTAAAAAGTTTAATGTGATAGCCAGCTCGGTAAGTATTGAAAATCTGAAATCCATTGTCGATTTTTTTATCGTTTTCGTTCACAAAAGTTTGTAAAGTAGGCATTACATTAAGTTCGGCATATAAACCTTTCCAAAGAAATCGTTGGTAAGCCACTGATAAGCCATACTCACGAACATACCCCGGAAATTTTTCTTCCGGCTTTCCGTACGCTTTGTTTAAAAATGGGTGTATACCATTTGGCCAAGCGTATTTCCAGGTTTTAAGTTCTAATGTAATTACATTTTGCAATCAGCAATCCTAGCCACATCATGAAAGGCACAACAAAAGCGAAAAGCCATACTTTGAAAGGGGATTGTTTACTTTCTTTCATTTTTAATTTATGTATACAGTGAACCTCAGAAGTTTAATAATGATCTTTTTCTATTTATTATACGGGTATATAAATGTGAAACGTTGTTCCTTTGTTTAGTTCGCTTGTGGCGGTGATGATGCCATTGTGATTCTCTACAATTTTTTTAACGATGGCAAGACCGATGCCTGTTCCGGTGTATTCTTGTTGGCCATGTAGGCGTTGGAATACTTCAAATATCTTTTCTGCGAATTTATTTTCAAAGCCGATGCCATTGTCGGAGATCGTAATGTGGCAAACTTCTCTGCCCTCAAAATGAGGAGAAGATGTAAGCAGTTCACTCATAATTGTTATATGTGGGGCAACATCAGGTTTTGAAAACTTGAGCGCGTTGCCAATCAGATTGTGCATTAGCTGACGAAACTGGTAGGGGATAACTTTTACGGTACAATTTTCTTTAACTGTTATGACTGCATGTTTTTCTGTGATGGCATCTTTAAAATCGCTTTTTGCTTCTTCAATTATTATGTTGAGGTTGGTTGTTTCGAATTTTCTCTCAGCAATGCTTAGTTTGGAGAAGGCAAGAAGATCCTGAATGAGTATTTGCATTCGCTGGGCTGCATTCTGCATCTGGCGGAAATGATTTTTTCCGGCATCGGATAAGTTTTGATTTTCAATTTCGAGTATGAGTTCAGCGAGAGTTCTTATCTTTCTTAAAGGCGCTTGCAAATCGTGACTGGAAACATATGTGAATGCATCCAGTTCTTTATTGATATTTTGAAGCTCGATATTTTTTTGCTCAATTTCCTTTTCAGCTTTTTTACGTTCGCTAATGTCATTGTATGCAGCGAGAAAATATTGATCATTTCCTATTGTGATCATTTCTGCTGATGTTAAAGCAAAAAACTTTTCGCCTGACTTTTTAATAAACTCTATTTCTTTGTTTACACTTTTTCCTTTTGCTTTTAATTCATTGGTTAAGCTTTCGCGAATTACTGGGTCAATCATTACCAATTCAATACTGTTGGTATTAAGTACTTCTTCTCGGCTGTAACCAAAAACATTTGTAAATGCATCGTTTACCATTACGATTTTGCCTGAAGCCGCTTCTGATAAAGTGTTGCTAATTGGTGAGAAATCGAATAATTTGTTAAATTTTTCTTCGGACTGTTTTATTTTTTCTAGCGCACTCTTGCTTTCTGTCACATCATGTGCAATGGCGACAACTGCATATACTTCTCCTGTCGTATCTTTAAGTGGAGTGAGAAAATTTTCATAATAACTTCCTGTAATTGTTGAATGATAAATTGCATTGTGAATGGTTTCCCCGCTGAGTGCTCGTAGTAAATCTTTTTCGAATTGTCCGCCTTTTGCAGCAGGGAAAACATCCGTATGTAATTTTCCGATTATATCTTCCTTATTGATTCGAAAAAAATCCTCACTAGCTTTATTGAACCCGATAATGCGCATTTGTTTGTCATATACTCCGATGAGGTCAACGGTAGTGTTGAGAATGGTTTCTGAAAATTCTCTCTCTTCTGCCAATTCTTTTGTGCGTGCTTTTACAGCTTTTTCAAATTCGTCTGCGCGTAAAGATATTTTTTCTGCGGCTTGTTTGCGTTCGGTAATGTCGCTGAACAAAATGCCGAACCTGTCCTTCTCAATGGGGTACGCGTTGATTTCTAACCAGCATTGACTGGGTTCAGAATATTGTTCAAACACGACAGGGCGCTGATCATCTACCACTGCAGCGTAGGTTTCTATCCACCATTTATCGAGAGTAGGAAAAACCTGCATGATTCTTTTACCAAGCACCATTTCCGCACTTACTCCTGCTTGCCTTTCATAGGTGGCATTTACTTCCAGTACACTGAAATCAATTCCTTTACCCTCTTTGTTGCGAATCAACTCGCAGAATGCAAACCCCTGATCAATGGAGGTGAAGAGGGAGCGATATTTTTCTTCAGATTTGCGTAGCGCCTGTTCGGCTCTTGCTCTTACAACTGCAGCCCATGTGCGTTCGGCAGTCTCTTCCAGCAACCAAAGCTCAGTTGCGGTCCATTTCCTTGGTGCATTATAATGCATTCCAAATGTAGCAACCCAACGTCCCCCTTTTACCAATCCCATACCGGCATTTGCCACCACATCAAGAGAAAGAAAACTTTGTTTTTCTTCTTCAGTATATCCCGGGTCTGTGGTGATATCGCTAATAATTACTTTCTCATTGCGTTTAAATGCATCTATTACTTTCCTGCCAAATTGCTCTGCATCTAAAGTGGCAATGATTGGAGAAACACCATTTACGTAATTATTATTTAGGATTATTTGTTCTTCATTTATCACTTCACCATACAGAACCCTATTCACTTTCACGTGCTCTCCCAATATTCTGCAGGCGGTTAGTTGTATTTCTACCGGGTCCATGAGCTCTTTGATAGCATCGCTTAACTTTAGCAGGTACGCCTGTTTCTTTTCGCTTTCCGTAATTTTTTCTTCTGCTTGTTTACGTTCGGTAATGTCGCTGAACAACATGGCAAATCTGTCCTTCCCACCAGGATAAGTGTTGATTGCATACCAGCGGTGATTGTTTTCAAAATAGCGCTCAAACACACCAGGGCTCTGATTATCTACCACGGCAGCGAAGGTATCTATGTGAAGCTTATCCATTGTGGGAAAAAGCTGCAGTATGGTTTTACCAAGCACCGTTTCTTTGCTCATTCCTGAATGCTTTTCATAGTTAGGATTTACGTCCAAAAAATAGTAGTCAATTCCTTTACCTTCTTTGTTGCGAACCAGCTCGCAAAGGGCATAGCCCTGGTCAATGGAAGTGAAAAGTGTACGGTATTTTTCTTCTGATTTGCGTAGAGCCTGTTCGGCTTTAGCTCTTTCAACTGCAGCCCATGTGCGTTCGGCTATTTCTATAGTTAGCTGTACCTCTTCGTCAGTCCATTTCCGGGGCTTGCTTTGCACAACGGATAGAAGCCCCACCGACTTGCCATTTTTAAAGACCGGTACATTTATAAAAGAAATATTCTGCAACTGAATGCAAAGCTGCTTTAAGTCTTCATCAAATATATTGGTGGTATGCACATCATCAACAATAAAAGGACGGCCTGCATCCATCACGGCTTTAAAAAGAGCAAAGCTACTTATGAGATACACCCCGGCAACGGAAGGCAGATCTCCGCGAACGGCATCATGTACGATAGTGAGATTATCACCTTCTATAGTAGAATAGTGACACCAATCCGCATCCAGAAAATCCAAAGCTATTTTTGTAACTGCTTCCTCAACGTCCACCGGGTTGCTAAGCGGACGAAGCGCATCACTTAGCTTCAGCAAAAACGCTTTTTGCTTTTCATTTTCTTCAATTTTCTTTCTTGCAAAAATCTGTTCCGTAACTTCCACTCCATGCACCAATAATCCATCTATTTTCCCTTCTCTGTTACGAGTCGGCTGATAAACAAAGTTGAAATAAGCTTCTTCAAGCTTTCCATTTCCTCTATCTATATTCACAAGGTATTCATTACCAACAAAAGGTTCTCCTGTTGAATAAACATGGTCTAAAAGTTCATAGATCCCGCTTCCTTCCAGATCAGGCATTGCTTTCCGTACCGGTTTTCCTATAATATCTCTGTTTCCGAGAACCTGCTGATGTATTTTACTGGAAAGTTCAAACACGTGTTCCGGACCTCGATGCACACAGATAATCGCAGGGGCTTCTAAAAATAAATTTTGCACTTTTTCATTGGCAATCTTGTATGCTTCTGCAATTTTTTTCTGCATGTCAATTTGTAGCTCCAGTGCTTCTTTTTCTTTAAGCACTTTTTCCAATGCAAGCTTTCTCACTTCTGTAACATCTGCAAAAGCAAGCAAAATTAATTCTTCTTGATTGGCTTTGTGTACAATGCGACTTGCATTGAGCAGCATTATTCTTTCCCCAATTAGCGGGAAAGAATTTGTAATTTCAAAATCATGGAAATGAGAGTTTTTAGGTAGGATATCCTCGAGGAGTTCTCGCAGACGGGGAATATTCCATTGCCTATTTCCTAATTCATATAGTTTAACACCTTCGGTTTCTTCTTTATTGACCTTAAATTTCTTGTAAAATGTTTCACTCGCTGATTTAACGCGGAGACTTTTATCTAGGACAAGCATTGGATTGTGCATGGTAGCAATAATGGCTTCGGAATACTCATAGGATTGATTAAGCAGGTCGTTTCGGGTTTGAAGTTCCTGATTAATGACGGTGAGTTCTTCGTTAGCAGATTCGGTTTCTTCTTTTGAAGTTCCGAGTTCTTCATTAACTGTTTGTAATTCCTCGTTGCTTGAAACCACTTCTTCATTTGCACTTTGCAATTCTTCGGTGAAAGCTTCCTGATCTTGCGCAAATGCAAGCGCATCAAAGTGGGCCTCTGCTAATTCCTGTTCCAATTTTTTTATTCTGCGGTCTTTTGCAGATGAATTTTTTTTTCCGGTATTCGCTTGCGGGGAATAAATTTCGGTTTGCTCTTGTTCGGTAAAAAGAATAAGAAGCATAGCCTCTTCAGATTCTATTTTTAGTGGAACAATTTCTATGCTTATTATTTTAACTTGTTCATTTACTTTTAGTTCAATTCCGCTTTTTCGAAGGCGCTGATTTTTTTTTATAACTTTTGAAATTGCATTTCGTAATTCAAAAGCAAGTTCGGGGCGCGCCATTTTCAAAATATTTAAAGTTGCTTTGCCTTGTGGGTGAGATAGAAATAATTCGGTTGTTCCGCGAAATTGCACAATTTCCAGTTGATGATTTATAACAACGCTTGCAGGCATAAATTCAGAAACAAGCAAGGCATCAATTGCGTTGCTAAGCACGTTATTATTAGAAGTCATTATTTGTTTAGTTTTGATTTTATGGGTTTGCGGTAAATTATTTTCAGGAATAATTTGCTGTGAATAACGAGGTAATAATGCTGGAAGTATGCGAATGCCGGAATTTACTTTCCGTGAAAATATTTTGTACTTTTTATTAGATCCAGTGAAAAGATTTGCTGATTGAGAGATATTTTCAGATTTGCCAAGCATTAAAAATCCGGTATCATTTAAGGCATAATGAAAAGTATTGACAGCTTTTTTTTGCGCTGAGTTATCTAAATAAATGAAGAAGTTACAGCAACTTATAAAATCAAGTTTTGAAAACGGAGGGTCTTGTAAAATATTATGTGGTGCAAATATGCACATATCACGCACTGTTTTGTTTATGCGGAAGCCACCATTTGCTTTAGTAAAAAAACGTTGAATACGTTTTGGCGAAACAGTTTGTAATTCCTGCTTGGTATAAATTCCAAGACGTGCTTTTCGAATTGCTTGCTCACTTAGATCTGTTGCAAAAATATGAATGGAGGGGTTATTTGTTTTCTTTTCAAGAATTTCATGCAACATCATTCCAATAGAATATGCTTCTTCGCCAGTAGAACAGGCAGCAACCCATATGCGTAGATGATCGCCGGATTTTTTGGTTTTCAGAATCTTTGGAAAAAGAGTTTGTTTTAAATATTTATGCGTGTCTGTATCCCGGAAGAAGCTTGTTACATTTATTAATAAATCCTGAAAGAGAATATCTATTTCTTCTCTTTTTTGCAAAAGCAGTTTTGCATATTCGTTGAGAGCAGTTATTTTGTATAACAACATTCTGCGTATAATGCGCCTCTTGATAGTGTTCATTTTGTAGGCGCTAAAATCAACGTTGGAGGCTTTGTGTAATAGGTTTAAAATTGTTTTTAAATCTGGATTACGATTATCAATTAAATCTTCTTCACCATTTTTAACTCCAATAGTTTTTATAAGTGGATGTTTGCTCAGACGCGCGAGTTCGAGTGCAATTTCTTTTGGAGATAAAATAAAATCAACAACACCTGCTGCTATTGCTGAGTGAGGCATGCTATTGAATTTTGCGCTGTCATCTTGCACAAAAGTTAAACCTCCCTCATGCTTTATGTCTCTCATTCCTGCAGTTCCATCGCTTGCGCTGCCACTAAGAATAATACCAATAACTCTTTCCTTTTGAGCCTGAGCAAGGGAAGAGAAAAGAATGTCAATGGAAATCGTCGAACTGTTTACTGCACGTGGGATTAATTTTAAATGCCCGTCTATTACTTTAATTCCTTTGTTGTGTGGAATGACAAAAATATTATTAGGCTTTATTTTTTCCATGTCATCAATCTCCTGCACTTTCATACTTGTTTTGTTGGA
>JAYUWA010000067.1:0-2395 GCA_043753795.1 Bacteroidota bacterium
GACTGAAAAACATTTTCCTACTTCTACTTCTTCCATATGTTCAGGTTACCATTTTCACTGTTACTATTCAACCGGAAGCACTAATGACATTTCTGCTTACCCTATATATTTACATAGACTCAAAACAAATGCGCCCTGAATGGAAAATAACTTTTCTCGGATTGCTGAGTGGTTGCATCTTTCTTGTTCGTCTGGTCTTTTTGTTTTTCCCCTTGACCATTTTCCTCTTTTCCCTCTTCTCAAAAAGAAAGACAATGCCAATTGGACTAGGCCTGTCTATGCTGACAATTTATTTTCTTTCGATCATGCCGTATGGAATCTGGAATTTAAAGAATCACAATGTACTAAGTATAACACCGATCGAAGGAGCCGGTGGTGTATTTTCGCTGGGATACTGGGCTTTTAAAATGCCGGGGTACGAAGAAGATCGCTATTGGGGCAATAAGATGTCGGATGAATTGTTTTCATTTACAGAAAAAAAAGATTCTACTAAATACATCAACGCCTATAACAGAGAATGGGATTTCATTGATTCTTCCTGCGCGCAATACCTTTCGCCTATCGACAAAAAAGATCTTGCAGAAATGAATAACTACAATGGGTACTTCAAGACTTATAACGCTGAATACACTATTGCAAGAGAAAAACTTTTGAAGCAACTGACGATAGACCATCTGAAAGAAGAACCCTTCTTTACCGTAAAAACAAAATTATTTACGCTGGTCAGATTATGGTTCAGCGGTGTCCAACTTTCTGAATTCAATAATACAGATCTCAACAAACGGTTTGCTGCCATTTATTTCAGTCTGGTCTCAGCAATTTTCTTCCTTGCTTCATTGATCCTGATCCCTTGGGCCCTGTTCAAAAAGAAAATCTCATGGATCCGATCCCAAACCGTCATTGTCCTTATCGCCTACTTTGGAATCATACATATGTTCTTTGCATTGCAAGCCAGGTATACAATTCCCTTGCGGTTGATCGTATTGTTGTTACTGGCAAGAACGATATTGGGATTGTTTTCGCATACACCTTCGGAAAAAATGAATAATGAATGAATAATAAGATCGATAACAACATAAGACAGGTTCAAATTAATGCTCGCCGGAGTTAACACTCACCTATATTAAAGCAAACATCAAATTAAATCGAAAATTGGATCTGATTGTCATATTTTAATAATTTTTAAAAGTGACCATTTATCAGAATCAGAAATAATCTTTAAAAAATAGACTCCGGGCATTATATTGGAAATATCAATCTGATTTCCATTTGCTATTTGGTTCCCGGAAATAACTGTAGATCCAATCCGATCGTAAATAAAGTATTTAAAATTATTGCAGTTTATGCTCGAAGTGATATATACGAAATCATAGGCTGGATTAGGGAAAGCAGAAAAGCTTGGAGTATATTCTTGTGATACTATGTTGGTTGTTGAAGGTAAAACAACAATTGCGTTTGGTAAGTTGTATCTGAACTGGGGGTAAAAATATTGCACCCGGAATGAGTAAACGCCGGGAGCAACATTAACAATCATCCTTAACATTACTTCATTAGAGTCAATAATATTTACATTTGAGTCGATAGCATTTAGCGACATTGAAGTTCCATTACCAGCTGAATCCAAAAAAAACATGTGTTCAATATCATATTCAAAGAAAACGTTGTTTCCTGAAACATGAAAAGTTACTGTGTCATTTTGATATACCGTATCTGGACTGCATTCATGAAGTCCTTCAGTAAATCCAAAATCAAGATTTAAAATATTTGTATCTTGGACATTAAAGGAATAAAACTGAGAATCTGAAAAAAGAGTATACTCTGTTTGAAAACCACACCCTAATGAATGATTACCATTTGCAACTGGGAAAAAATAATTACCTAAACTATCATGTCGAATGTTGAGTTCTCCAGTAGCATTCAACGCTACATGAAAAAATGTTACGACTGTATCACTCGCGTCATAAATACCATTTAAATTTCGGTCAATATATGTTTTTCCTCCTACAATAGCATCCGGTTCAACTATTCTGGTTGCATTTAATAGAGTATGAGTAATAAAAGAAGTCGGATTAGGTGAATTATTGCAAATTATTAATGCTAAATCATACATTCCTGTATCAGCATCAAATGGAATAGGAACCTCATAATTACGGACAACAATAGAATCAAAGTTCAATAAACAAGATGTAGAAGAGTTAGGGTATTGATTACTATCCACCAAAGCCACAAAGCTTCCTGGTAGTTGTTGATTTAATAAATATAGTCCATAAACTCTTTGATTTCCCGGATTAATTATTGCGTTGCCACGAATAATCATTGAATTCATATACGGCTCTCCTTGATAATAGCTACTTTTTTCAAACGAGGTTATTGTTTGACCGTGGTTTGTAATAGC
>JAYUWA010000068.1:0-7402 GCA_043753795.1 Bacteroidota bacterium
CCCGCCAACCCCTAAAAATTCCCATCCCTTTCATATCTTTACACTCAAATTCAAATCCTCATGTACGTTCAACAACTTTACACAAACTGTCTGGCCGAAGCGGCATATTATATTGAATCGAATGGTGAAGCGGCGATCATTGACCCGATCCGTGAAACTGATCTATATCTCGAATTGGCAAAATCTCGTGGAGCGCGTATCAAATATGTGTTCGAAACTCATTTTCATGCAGACTTCGTAAGCGGACATATTGATCTTGCACATCAGACAGGAGCGACAATTGTATTTGGTTCTAAAGCTGAAACGGGTTATGAAACATACAAAGCAAAAGACGGCGAAGAATTTAAGATCGGCGATGTAACGATTCGCGCATTGCATACACCCGGACATACACCTGAATCAGTTTGCTATTTGTTACTCGATAAAAGTTATCAGGAGCATAGCATCTTCACAGGTGATACACTTTTTGTCGGTGATGTCGGTCGTCCTGATCTTCTTGACGGAAAAATGAGTAAAGAAGAATTAGCGGGAATGATGTATGAATCATTGAACACAAAGATCAAGACATTACCCGATGAAGTAATCGTTTATCCGGCGCACGGTCCCGGATCTTCGTGCGGAAAAAATTTAGGAAAAGAAACTGTAAGTACAATCGGTCAGCAGAAAGCGACAAATTATGCGCTTCAGAATATGAGTAAAGAAGCGTTCATTAAAGAACTTACAACAGGACTTACTCCACCACCACAATATTTTTTCAGTGATGCGCGTATCAACAAAAATGGATACTCGTCACTTGCATCAGTTCTTACAAAAAACAGAAAAGCGCTTTCACCAAATGAAGTAGAAGACGCAATCGGAAATGGTTCACTTGTTCTGGACACTCGCACCCCCGATGATTTTGAAAAAGGATTTATTCCGGGATCGGTCAACATTGGTTTAAATGGCATGTTTGCTGTGTGGGTTGGAACAGTTTTAGACATAACAAAGAACCTGGTTTTAGTTTGTGACCTTGGGAAAGAAGAAGAAAGTTTGCTTCGTCTTGCGCGTGTTGGTTATGAAAATGTTTCCGGTTATTTGCAAGGAGGTTTTGATACTTGGAAAATTTCCGGAAAAAATATTGATACAATAAATTCAATCGAGCCGGCAGAACTTTTAGGTAAAGTAAATTCAGGTGCGTCTGTTCTTGATGTAAGAAAGATCAGTGAAGCAGAAGGCGGACATATTACAAATGCAACCGTAATACCATTGAACGAACTTTCAGAAAATACTTCAGAGATCAGTAAGAGCGAACCTGTGTATGTTCATTGTGCAGGTGGCTATCGTTCGATGATCGCGGCTTCCATATTAAAGGCGAAAGGCTTCAATAATGTTGTGAATGTTCATCACGGCTGGAGTAAGATAAAAGATACGGCTGTACCGATATCATTAGGTGCGCCTGCAAATCTTGCAACGAATTAATCATTTTTATTTTGTCTGAAAATTTTCCTGTTTCAAATGATCTGGTGATCGTAGATTTCTATGCTGACTGGTGCGAGCCATGTAAATGGGCATTGCCTGTCATTGAAGAAGTGTTAATTCATTTTAAAGGAAAGATCACTCTTGAAAAAGTAAACATCGACGAGCAACCGGAACTTGCTTCTTCATTACACATTATGAGTGTTCCGACTTTTATTCTCTATCAGGATCGCAAAGAGATCTGGCGAATGCGTGGTTTTGATATTGTACCGGTGATGATACGGAAGATTGAATCAGTCGTTGAACCGAAAATTTAACGAACGATTACAAAAGTGTGTGTTGTTCGTTCTGAATTTTCCATGATCGTACAGAAATAGAATCCGGGTGTAAATTCAGAAACGGAAACCTCTTCTGTAAAATCATTCACTTTAATTTCTCTTAACTTCTCGCCAAGTGAATTAGAAATGATCATCACGGCAGATTGTGCATTCCCCCTAGTGATAATGATCTTTTCTGTTGACGGATTTGGATAGATATTAAAAGATCTTTCCTTTGAATGTTCAGTAACTTTGACCGGACCAATCGGAAGATTGTTGATCCATACAGAAATATCATCTGAACCTTGATTGCCGATTACGATATCAGCTTTTCCGTCACCATTGATATCACCTGTTTGTGGTGAGACCGGAGCTGTGCCTACATTTAAAGTTTCCGATGCGAAAGTGTTTGCAGAATTACGAAGTATTACCATTGCCATTGCATTACTAACACCTTCCCATGTTGTTACAAAATCTTCCAGGGAATCTTTGTTGAAATCACATCCTGCAATATTATTTGCAGGAAAATTTATTGCAGCTCCACCGCAGTTGGGATCTATCCAGTTGCCTATAGTATCAGCACAAACTGACATAAAAGTGTTGGTTAAAAAATTATGAAGAACAAGATCTGTATAACTATCATTGTTAATATTAGTCGGATATGCAAAAATGTAATGTCCCGAAGAATAAGTTGTCCTTGTATTCTGAGGAAGCGCACCGGTTCCATCACCGTATAAAATTGAGAAACCATTTGAACCTGCTGCACCATGAGAATTACATACATCAAGATTTCCATCACTGTTATAATCTTTAACAATCAGTCCGTCGCCACGAACAGTAATACCACCGGCTGTTCCGGTAGATACATCCGGTAAGCCGAGTCCGCCAATAGAATCTGCCAGATGTACACCAACATATGAAGGGGAATTTGAAAGGCTTACAACATCATCGAAGCCATCCTCATTAAGATCACCAACTTTCAATTCATATATTGGATGTCCTCCGGCATACAATTGTCTGTTCGGAAAATTTCCTGCACCATCATTCAGATAAATATAAAGGTTATCATCAAGTACATTTCCTAAAACAAGATCCGGAAACGAATCGGAATTGAAATTCCCTGTCCCAATGGAAATGCATTGTGCAACACCGATGTTAATCCGGTCGTATTTTTTAAATGAACATGGAGCTCCATAGTATAAATTTACATTGATCGTATTTTTACAGACTGCTGCAATATCATCAAATCCATCCATATCAAAATCAGCTACGGCAATACCGGTTACATAATCACCGGAAGGAAAAGTTTCACCTGGCGTGAAACGGAAATAGGCAGCATTACGATAGAAGCGTAAATATCTTCCGAAATTCATGTAATACCGGCTGCAGAAAAGAAGAGATGAACCAATCCCATCAAGTTCAAGACTAGTAATCTTTCCATAACCACCTGAACTTATTTTAACAGTATTAAATAAATGTAGGTGTGAAAATCCGATATTGGAAACTGCTGTATCAAAACTATATGCAAAATCATTTCTCAGTCCATCATAATCAAAATCTCCCATAGTAAATGAAAGAGTTCTGGTTGCAGGGATTCTGTAAATTAATGGTTGAGCGGCAACATTGTAATTCAATTCACCGCAAAATAAAATAGTATCGTTAATTGTGTAATATTCTATGAAAGCATCACCGTCTGTATTTTCATAGTAGACTTCTTTCATATTCTGAATATACATAGTGCTGCTGTTGAAGACCGGAATATTAAATGTTCCTGAATTATTCAGCAATATCATACTTGCACTTCCAACTAGATCACTAAATCCATCACCATTTACATCAAGCGAATGCAGATGATTTCCTCTGAAATATATATCTAAGTCATTGGGTACACCAAAAGAAAAGTTTCCCGTTCCATATAATAAGTATGATTGATGATAATAATGATTTTCATCGGTCACGTATACAGCAAGATCAAGGTTTGTGTCGTGATCAAAATCTCCAAGCGCAACTTCATAATATGTTGAAATAAAAGCTATCGAAGGAATTGATAACGTATCTACAAATGTGAACGCTCCACTACCATCACCACTAAAAAAGCTTAGAGGACCTTTACCTCCAACTATTAGATCGAGATGATTATCATTGTTAAAATCTCCTGCCTGAAGATTATCAGCTTCTTCCAGAAAAGTACAGTCGAACGAGAAAAGTGTTTGTTCCAAATAATTCTCGCAGTGTCCGGAAAAAATGGTAACACGGTCAAATGTCCCGCTTGACGGCCGGCCAATCATTGCGATATCTTCAATTCCATCTTCATTAAAATCTGATTTTATTACACATTGTAACGAACTTTGAGATGGCACATCGGCATACGATGAAAAATCCGATGTTTTACCATATGATACAAAGTTCGTTTGAGCTTTAATCTGTGAAACGAGCAAAAGTGATAACAATATAAAGTACTTCATAGGAGGGATCGGAGTTAGATAACAATACAAATATACCAACTGACTGAAATCAAACAAGCTGTTACCCACCTATATTTCTGTCATTGTTGGAAATATTTGTTTAATTTGCTTTTCGAATAAAATATCTCCCTATGAAATTTGTATACATTCTTACCACATTACTCTTTTTATCCAAGACTTCCAGAGCGCAAAGCTTTGCAGATACAACGAAATTATGGAATGTGGCTCAGTGTTCTGCGGGACCGTTTGGATCAAGTTGCTTTACTGCTTCTTATAAATTAATGGGCGATACAACAGTTGGACAATATCAATACAAAAAGATTTACAAAACACTTGATACAGCTTTGGCAAGTTGGACTTTAAGAGGTGCAATGCGCGATAGTGGTCAAAAAGTTTTTTATACAGACTTCTTAAACGAATATTTACTTTATGATTTCGATGCAAATGTCGGTGATACAATACGGTCAATACTATTTTGTCAGGATACACTTTTGATTGTTGATTCTGTTGATACAATATTGGTTGATGGGGTAACAAAGCGAAGGCTACTTTTTAATTTTCCCGGTTGCACCTATAGAGAAGTGTGGATAGAAGATATTGGGAGCGTACATGGTATAATCAACCAAACTACAGTGTACGGTAATTTGGTTGCTGACCTAGGCGAAGATCTACTCTGTTACTGGCAGAACGATACAGTAAGATGGATAAATCCCGTTTATAACGATTGCTATTATGTAACACTTGGGATAAGTGAACGAAATCTAGTTATTCCAAAACTATTTCCAAATCCTGTCAATGACATTTCTACAATTGAACTCGATGGAATAAATGGTGCATGGAATTGGCAACTTTATAATATTTATGGTCAGGTTGTTCAAAGTACAGACAACATCAAAAATTCTCAATATGAAATTAAAAGAGGCGGATTGCCGGCCGGTGTTTATTTTTACTACATCGATTCAAAAAATTCTATCGTTACTAAAGGCAAATTAATAATAAATTAAAGAAACTGATAATCCTATTCATTCACATTTGAATAATTTAAGAACACTTTATGGATAATTTTAACTGGTCGCAATTCACTAAACGGATTCTGATAAAATCCGATTTGCAAACCATTTACAATGCTTGGACAAAAAGTGCAGAGCTTGAAAAGTGGTTTTTGTCAAAAGCATCTTATTTTGATTCGAAAGGTGAAAAAATACCTGCAACAGAAAGTGTTAACGCCGGGTGCAAATATGAATGGAACTGGTATGCTCAAAACTATTTCGAAAGAGGGAAAGTAATTACTGCCAATGGTTCAAACATATTTGAATTCAAATTTGCCGGAGAATGTATAGTAGAGATTAAATTAACAGAAGTGAAAAATTGCGTTCTCGTTGAAATAACCCAAAAAGAAATTCCACTCGATAATAATTCAAAAGAAAACATAAGGCTAGGTTGTGCTTTCGGCTGGACATTTTATCTGATCAATTTGAAATCTGTTCTTGAAGGTGGACTTGATCTGAGAAACAAAGATTCAGAAATTGCTGGTTTGGTAAACAATTAAAATATTAGAAACATGAAAAATATTATCCTAATTTTATTGTTTTTCATAAACAGCCTTTCACTTTCCAAGGCAAATATTCCTGGCTCTTCTGACACAGGCTTTGTCAAAGAAAAAATCAGTATTTCAGGAATTGAGAAAGGTCTCATCGATAAAGAGATTTTACTTTCTTCAAAAGGTCTTACATTCCAGGATAGCACTGCAAAACTTTATAAGATCGTAGGCTTTAAGTTGAGCATGTACGTAAAAAATAAAGACTTAATTGAACTGGACAATAACAACGGTAAACTATCTGCCGAAATGATCAATACAATAAATTCTGCGCCACCGGGAAGTAAATTATTTTTTGAGTACATTCGTTGTATTGATAATGTCGGTGTGAATCGTTGGGTGTTGCCGACACAATTTATTTTAAAATGATACCATTTAAAAAATCAATTTCCTCTTTGTTGTTGTTGATTTTTCTTTCATTCTCAACTAATGCTCAATGGCAATTATCTCTTGATTCCTGTTACTCCTGGAGCATGGCAGAAAAAGATACCGGTGCGCTGGCCGGGACTTCAAATGGAATTTATTTTTCAGATAATTCCGGTACAACATGGACTTTAAAAAATTGTCCTGCGTCCTACGTAAGAAGTATTGTAGTAAGTGATTCTGCGATTTATTTTACTTCTGACTTCGATGGAGTATTTAAGTCGTTGGACAATGGAACTACCTGGACAAGCATTAACACAGGAATTTCAAATCCTGCACAAGCGTGGTCATTGATACAAAATGATTCATTGCTAATACTAGGTACATCTGGTAGTTTTGCCGGAGATACAGCTTCTATTTATATTTCATCCAATGATGGCGTAAACTGGAAAAAGGTTTTTTCGCTTGGAACACATGATGTTTTTTATTCATTTGCAATTTCTGAGAATGAAGTATTCGTCGGAGTTCTTCCTTCCGGATTGTATTATTCGAATGATAAAGGGGTAACCTGGTCGCTCAGAAACTTATCAATCGGTGCAAAACACATTGCACTCTCGGGAGGTAATCTTCTTTGTGGAGTAACCGGAGGAACGGGTGGAACCTATCTTTCCAACGATGGAGGGTTTACATGGCTAAATGTATTACCTATACAGCACGGATATTGTTTTGCTACTTACAATAATTTGACCTTTACCGGAAACACCGGCGGATTTTATTATTCTACTGATAGTGGATCTACCTGGATAATGGATAACAATGGTTTACCTTTTAATACATCAGTAATTTCAGTCTGTGTGGTAGATTCGTTTCTTTATATTGGAACAACAAGTGCGGAAATTTACAAAAGACGTATAGAAGATATTAATACAGGAGTAACTGAAATAGAAAGTTCCGAATTATGTATATTTCCAAATCCTGTAACAAATATTCTCACGCTCCAAACAAATTCAACTGAACCATTTCAAATTATAATTTACAATGTTTCAGGAGAAATCCTGTTTGATGAAAATATTTATAAGCATAAAACTATAGATATATCGGATTACTCAAATGGTGTATATTTTTACAAGGCGATTAATTTCAAAAAAACTATACGTTCAGGTAGGATGATCAAACAATAAAATCTGAAATACTTTTTTGAAGTT
>JAYUWA010000069.1:0-2391 GCA_043753795.1 Bacteroidota bacterium
ATACGGGAATTTCCATCATGAAAACCATAACGGGTCAGAATTTGAGAAAGCTGAATGAATTTATCACCGGTCTTTTTTCCGTAATGAATGAACACAGCCAAACTTCCATGATTCTCACAATGACGCTTCATTTCACTTACCATGAAATCAAGTTCATCATTAAAAGCAACTCCAAGAGCTATGGTATTGAATGGAAACGATGGTTTACCTTTTATCATGAGCAGTACTTTAGCTGCAAGATAATAAAAAAGCTAAATAACCAAAGGGCGATTTAAATCAATTGATCAACATTATATGTCGATTAATTCGACTTATGCTGTAGTTTTTAGTAATTAGATGTCATACACTTTTAAAACCCTTGCAGAGGGTTCACTGTGATTTCCTGACCAACGTGGCAACCAATAGTGCGGAATCACCTGCCATTGATCTCCATTATGATTTTGGAAAGCACGCATGAAATAATATGATTCTTTTGATGGCGCGACTATCGTTGGATGAAGTTTATCTTTTTTCAATTCAAATTCCTGATCAGAAACTTTTTCATTTAAAAATTCCTGTACCCATTGAAACCATGATTTTTCCTTTCCTGATACTCCATCAGAAAATGCTTCCTTCTTCCGCCATAAAACATCTTCAGGTAACGACTTTCCAAATTTACTTTTTGCAAATGCTGTCCGGAAAAAATTCTTTTCAATGCTATCAGCAGTTGGTACTTTCCAACTTGCCGGTAGTCCTCTGAAAAAATCAACGAACTCTCTGTCGAGGAACGGAACACGTGCTTCCAGTCCATGACAAGAAATTGCGCGATCAACACGGAGTCCATCGAAGAGATGAATCTCATCAAGTAATCGATAATGATCTTCTTGAGCCGATTTAAGATCCGGGTGATTGTAAAAATACAAATAACCCATCTGACATTCATCTGCTCCATCACCATTCAACACTACTTTAATATCTGTTTTAGCAGAAATATATTTCCCAAGTAAATACTGACCTACACTTGCTCTGATAGTTGTAATATCATAAGTTTCTGTATTCTGCAAAACAGTATCAATTACGTCCAATCCTTCTTGTGGTGTAAAATAAATTATCTCATGTTCAATGTTTCCATATAATTTATTCAAATGCTCTGCGACACTTTTTGCGTAAATTATATCTGTCCCCTCTTTCATTCCAATACTGAATGACTTTAATTTCTTTCCGGGATATTCTTCTGCCATGATCTTTGCAGCAACTGCACAGACGACACTGGAATCCAATCCGCCTGAAAGCAAACATCCAATTGGTCGGTCTGAGATCAATCGATGTCTGACAGCATTCTCAAATATTGAAATTGATTTAGCATAATCTGAATCGGTTGGTTTACTTGCAGAATTATAATCAGTATTTACTACAGATGGCCAGTATTGTTTTTTCATTGGTTCTTTCCCGGGAGTCCAGCTAAGAATTGTCTTTTGATCAAATCGAACTACATTTTGAAAAAATGGTGCAATACCTGAAAGTAAACTACTGAATCCAAAACTTTTCAGATCCTGACTGTAGCCGATGAAAACCGGACGAACACTCATTGGATCTGTAGAAAGAAAAAGTTGTTTCAACTTGTGATCGTGATATTCTACAATTGCAAAACTGTATTCACCGATCAATACCTTATTCAGTTTATCAAGATCGTAATCGAACAATTTCAATAAAGGAAGTATTACAGCACAATCAGATCCATGTAATGAAACATCTAACTTATACTCATCAATCAATTCACGGAAATTATAGATCTCACCGTTACATACTAAATAGAATGTCTTCTCTCCATCTAACATATAGAATGGCTGATCACCATCAACATCCAATCCGTTAATAGCAAGCCTGTGAAATCCTAAAAATGAATCCGGATTCAATATTGTAAGACTTCGGTCCGGACCACGCTTTCTTAATGTATTGAAAGAAGCATAAATTTTAGAAGAATCGCCTTTTTCAACTACTTCGCCTAATAGGCCATAAATACTGCACATACGTTTTAATTATTATGCGGAAAAGATACAGTTTTATGCAAGAAGTCAAAAACCAGAAGAGAATAATTTCCCGCAGATTACCCTGAATCCGCAGAAAATCAGCAGAGATCCCTTTGGGATGAAAGATAAATGCAATGAATATTCACGAATAAAAAATCTGCGGCTATTCTGTGTATTCTATGAACCTGACATATGCAAATTTTCAGTAAACCTGTTAATAATTTTTTTCTCCCGCAGATCGTGCAGATTGAGGCGCAGATAAGGGCGCAGATAGTGTTCGTCGAAATTATACCATGTCGTTTTTCTTGCAATAGCAGTGAATAATTGGAACCCAAGATCTGCGATTTTATCTGCGCATTAATCTGCGCGATCTGCGGGAAAA
>JAYUWA010000070.1:0-2384 GCA_043753795.1 Bacteroidota bacterium
TCTCTGTCAATGTATAAATTTTTGCTACCACTATTACTGTGTGAAGAAATCCCAAGCTCCCAAAGAAAGTTTCCTGTACTGTCAAACGCAACTACATACGGATTAACAATTGTAGTATTGATCAATCTATCGCCGCAAACCAAAATAGTTCCGTTATCAGACACAACACAATTCTCTGCAGTTTCATTTATAATAAGTTCACCGAATGAAAAATTATAGAGATCATGTCCCATACTATCTGTGATCACACCCATTAAATTCAAATCACTATTAATGGAATCAGACGCTGCTCCTGCAAAAACTAAGTTCCCGTTTGAAAATTTACTTACTCCGGTGTAGTACGAATTGAAATTTGTGTTTACATGCTTTTCCCAGATAATTGTTCCTGAAGAATCAATTTTAACTGCATACGGTGAAGCGTTTCCACCAGGTAAATATTTACTTCCTGCTAAAATGAAATTATTCTCATCAAGAACTAGCATCCGCATCATCATAAAATGGTGAACTGAATCACCAAAATATTTTACAAAGATCCGTGTACCGTTTTCATCAAACTTTGTGAATGTAATAAGCGAGAATACTCCTCCAACATCTTCACCATATCCTGAAAGATAAATTGAACCCGTTGGCGCCTGAAATACGCCATGAGCATGATTTACCAAGGTAGGAGAGCCCGGATAAATAACAAAGGAAGCCGGCTGGCCAACTGCGATTTTCGAAATGAATACTATAAGGAGAAGTAATAATGCTTTCATTATTCAATCAAGTGAGTTATTGTTCAATCAATTTTGATCTCAGGTATTCTAATGTTAATGAATACGCATCTTTTGTAGCCTGCACATTATGTTTTGGATTACTTGGGTTTGCAAAAGCGTGTTCAGCATCATAATATTTAAACTTATATGGAATATCTGCTTTAGTTAATGCTCCTTCGAAATCGTTTATAAGGTTAGTAGTGATAAATTTATCCTGCCTGGCATAAATTCCCAGGATATCACACGGGAATTTTATAATTTTCTGTTCATCTGTCTCAGGCATTCCATAATATACTACGCATCCATTTGCTTGTCCTGAAGCTAGCATAGCAGATTGTAATGACCAACCACCACCTAAACACCAGCCAAGTGAAATTATTTTTGCATCTCCACCGGCATACGCAATTGCGCCTTCAATAATACTCGTTGCTCTTACAGGCTGTAAGCTCGAAGATAATTCCTGTGCCTTCTTAGCATCAGAAGCAGTGACTCCATCATAAAGATCAATGGCAAGTATATTACAATTGCCAAATTCTTTCTGAAACTTGTCGGCTTCTTGTTTAATATAATCATTCAAACCCCACCATTCATGATAAATGAAGAGCCAGTTTTTTGTAGGTGTTTCAGCAGGTAAAAAGTAACCGTTAGCTAAAACGCTGTCCTTGCCCTGGAATTGAATTACTTTTCCTTTTGATTTTTCACCAGTAAAAGGAAGTGGCTCTAAATGTGCTGCAGCAAATTGATCATTCATTGCCAGATGTGCAAAATCAGAATTCGAAGTTGTTTTACAACATGACTGACCCTTTGTAATGTAGAAACTAAACATTACAGCTATTAACAGAATAGTATTTTTCATAGTGCTTTTTCTAGTAAACAAAAATACAATAGAAAAGTTGATATTCTGCCAAAAAAAGTGAAAAAACCGGCAATAAATACCGGTTTTTTCACTTTAATTAAATTTTGAGTGAATCTAATTGTTCAGACTTCAACTGATTTTTGAAGATTGGTAAATTCAAATTCATTCTTTGAATTTAATGTCAATTCGATATCAGCATCCTTCTGAATCTTTCCTGCTAAGATCTGTTTTGAAAGTTCATTCAATACCTTTTTTTGTATAACTCTCTTCAGTGGACGTGCACCAAACTGCGGATCAAAGCCTAGTTGTGATAACCATTCAATCGCTTCTTCACTGGCAGTGATTTTCATATCGTTTTGCTTCAACAATTTCTGCAAACCTTCAAATTGAATTCTGACGATCTGTTTCACTTCCTCTCTGTTCAATGGCTGGAACATAATGATTTCGTCTATACGATTCAGAAATTCAGGACGAATTGTTTTTTTCAAAAGTTCAAAAACTTTCAGTTTTGTTTTGCTCACTGTTTCTTCAAGATCAAATGCATTCATATCCTCAAAACTTTCCTGGATCAAATGTGAGCCAATGTTTGATGTCATGATAATGATCGTATTCTTAAAACTTGCTGTACGCCCTTTGTTATCTGTCAATCTGCCATCATCCAGGACTTGAAGCAAGATGTTGAATACGTCAGGGTGAGCTTTTTCAATTTCATCTAATAGAATTACTGAGTAGGGGCGTCGTCTGACAGCTTCAGTTAATTGTCCACCTTCATC
>JAYUWA010000071.1:0-7365 GCA_043753795.1 Bacteroidota bacterium
GTACAATCGTGCATTCATTGTCGAAAAAGCTGTGTGTTTAAAGAGTGCGCCCCTAAAGGGGCTATGACTGTCTCGTTTAGACTAATATTACCAAAAGTATGGCCCTAACGGGCCTGTCACTTTTAAATAGAAAGACTTATTATGAATTCTTTAGTTTAACTTAATGACCTTGAGCTAAAGCTGACTGCAATAAAGTTGGCGACTTCACACCTAATTTCAATAGATAAAAAAAATAATTAAGTTGAAGCCTATACGATAGCTAACGAGATTAACCCTTCGAATCAAACAACCTTCCATTCTCACACTTAATAATTCTCGCCGGAAATTTTTCGATAAGGGTGTAGTTGTGTGTTGCCATTAAAACCGAACAGCCTGTTTTGCCAATGTCAATCAACAGTCGCATAATTCCTTCTGAGGTTTCAGGATCTAAATTTCCCGTAGGTTCATCGGCAAGGATCAACTCAGGATGATTCAGTAACGCCCTAGCAATTACAACGCGTTGTTGTTCGCCACCGGAAAGTTCATGTGGCATCTTAAAACCTTTTGTAGACAAACTCACTTTTTCCAAAACTTCATTGATGCGATCTTTCATTTTCAATTTATCTTTCCAGCCTGTGGCTTGTAATACAAAAAGTAAATTCGAATTCACAGAACGATCAGTTAGCAGCTGAAAATCCTGAAAAACGATTCCGAGCTTACGACGTAAATAGGGGACCTGACTTGATTTTATATGATTCAATTGAAACCCGGCAACACCTGCAGTACCTTGCGAAAGTTCAACATCACCGTAGATCATTTTCAATAAACTGCTTTTCCCGCTTCCGGTTTTTCCGATCAGATAAACAAATTCTCCTTTATCGATCCTCAACTGTACATTTGAAAGTACAAGGTTGTTGGATTGGAAAATATTCGCATTCGAAATATCGAGTATGGTCTCAGTCTGCATTTTGATTTATTAAAAAGGTAGTTTTTGAATTTTACCGAAAGGCAATTCACCTATGAATTCAATGATTTCTTTTTCGTGTTCACCAAGTCCTGCTTTTACAATTGCTTTCTCCGGTCTATCGACCCGAAAATAAGCTAGCAACGTAAAATTGTCATCGCGCAATTGAACGTAATCGGGGATTTTTGCTGTACCTTTTACTTTTAAAATATACATGAGACAAAAGTACAAAATGAAAAGGCCTTTCGAAGCATTCCGAAAGGCCTTTTCTGTATTTTCTTTAACCGTTTTATTAACGAAGTGTCACTGCAAATGTTTGTCCATTGACAGTAATTGACGCTTGATTATCGCATATACCCGAGCCGTAATCAAATGTACGTGTTGCTTTGCCGGTAGGAGTAAGGTCAAACGTGCCTTCCTTTATCCAGAAACAACTAAAATCAATATCAAGCGCATGAGTGATCAACACTGTATATGAGTTTCCTTCGAAATTAGTTCCATTGGCATTTCCCGTTATGAGATATCTGTCGTCTTGCCAGTTTAAAGTTGTTTCTCCTGAAATCCATTCACGAGCACGCGATGAAGTCCAGTCCATCGTTCTTCCTTGTGAGTCTATGATATGACCAACAACTGCAATTGAAAAATGTGTATTACCGGCAGTATTTGGTCCCAGATTAGTAACCGTTTTTGAACCTGTTACTTCAAACATCCTCGTGGTGTCTTTGCCTACGAAATAATCATCGAAACTTGTAGTGATCACTGTTCCCGAATCGCTGTATGGACCTGTGTATGTGAAATTGATAATCCCCCGACGATAATGTCCGTCAAGACATAGACAATCTGTACTTCCAAAATCGACAGTTGCAACTCCACCGGTACCTGTTGAATCCGGAGCAATAGTAACAGTTGCACATCCGCTCAAATAAGTAGAAGCAGCATCCTGAATTCTGTAAGTAGTCAATCCGCTTGAACCATTTTTGATGGCCTGATTGGCAATATTGTTAACATCACTGAAAACACCTTCGGCAAGTGCATTGTCCTGGCCTGTCTGGGTGTCAAATTCTAAAACTTCCTGTTCTTTCTCCTTCTTGCAACTGAAGCTGATCAAGCTCAGAAAGCCGATCACAAGTACGAAGTTTCTAAATCCTGGTCTCATTTTTTTGGTTTTTTGGTGAAAGTCCGATGCAAACTCTTAACTACTGCTGTTGAGTTGATTCTTCAGCTGAATTTTCAAACCGAAGTATGTAGCTGATGAACAACGTTGTACTTGAGTTAAAAATTCTACAGTGGTTTTTTATTGGTCGAATCTTTCGGAATAGTTGACGTGTGCAACCTTATACTTTGCTTTTTTGAAATTGTTGCTCGTGTTTAAAACTATGTTCGTAACTACACTATGAAAAAACCAGTGTCGACGGCTGTTTGCAATAATTTTGAAAGAATTACCGTTTACACCGAAATTTACCTCCAACTAATGACAAGAATTTTTTTAGTTCTGCTGATACTTCTTTCCCTTCAGGCGTTTTCTCAGCAAACAGCCATTTATCAAGACCCTGAAAGAGAATACCGGCAAGGATTAGATCTGTTAGAAAAACAGAAATATGGCGCTGCTCAAAAACTCTTCATGAATGTACTTCAATCGAAAGATCATCTTTCGTATGATGTCATTTCAAATTCCGCATACTATGCCGCAAAATGTGCATCTGAACTTTTCAATAAAGATGCAGAATATTTGTTGCTCGACTTTATTGAAAAATATCCGGCAAGTTCAAATTATCAGCCGGCAGTTTATGATCTGGGAATTTATTACTACAGATTGAAACGTTACAAGAATGCAATTGAATACCTGGCAAAAGTTGATCAGTCTGATATTTCGCAAGAACAAAAGGATGAGGTGAATTTTAAGATAGGCTATGCCTACTACATGACTTCCGATTATGATAAAGCATCGAAAGCGTTTTATCTGATAAAAGACGGGAATTCAAAATATGCAAGCGCAGCACAGTATTATTATGCACACATTGCTTTTGTTAGTGAGAATTATGAAACCGCCCTGCAGAGTTTTCTTAAATTGAAAGATTCAGAAGCATTTGCACCTGTCGCACCGTATTACATCACTCAGATCTATTATCATCAGAAAAAATATGATGAAGTTGTAAAATATGCGCCTTCTGTGCTGGATACTTCTGCAACAAAGAATGGAATCGAGATCGGAAGAATGGTTGGTGAATCCTATTACAGAAAGGAAAATTATAAAGATGCAATTCCGTATCTGCTTGACTATGAAAAAAATTCGTCGAATGTTAATCGCAGCGATTACTATGCATTGGCTTTTTCTTACTACCGGACAAAAGACTTTACAAAGGCTGTAAGTTATTTTCAAAAGGCAATTGGTGTCGATGATACTCTGTCTCAGAATGCTTACTATCACCTTGCAGATTGTCAGTTAGAGCTGAATAACAAACGTTCGGCAAGAACTGCATTCCAATCGGCTTCTAAAATGAATTTCGATCTTGCTATCAAAGAGGAATCGGCATTCAATTTTGCAAAATTGTCGTACGAACTTTCTTTTCAGGATGTAGCTCTTGCTTCGTTCCGGAATTTTATGAAAGATTTTCCGCAAAGTAATTACAATGATCAGGCAAATGAAATGCTCATTGCAATTTACATGAATACCAGAAATTATAAGGATGCCATCACAGCACTAGAAGGTGTGAAAAATAAAACACAGAATATTAAAACTGCATATCAGAAAGTCAGTTACTATCGCGGTGTTGAGTTATTCATGGATAACAATACGAAGGAAGCAATTCAGCTTTTCAAATCATCGCAACAGTATCCGAATGATCAGAATCTGGTCGCAGAAGCAAATTACTGGACAGGCGAAGCTCAATATAAACTGGAAAATTATGAAGATGCGATAGAAGCCTACAATGCTTTTTTACTTACTCCGGCTGCACTAAAAAGTGAACGATATAATCTGGCAAACTATAACGTCGGCTACTCATATTACAAAATGGAAAATTTTCCGGAAGCACTTTCTTCTTTCAGAAAGTATGTAAAGGATAAAATGCGCACAGACGTTTCCCGATACAACGATGCAACCTTACGTCTTGCCGATTGTTATTTTATTCAGAAAGATCAGGCTAGTGCGCTTGAGTTTTATAACCAGGCTATAGCTGCCAATGCTAAATCAAGCGATTATGCATTGTATCAAAAGGCAGCGATTCAAGGAATTCAAGGTAAGTTTGCGGATAAAGTAAATACACTTCAAAAATTATTTGAAAAATATCCAAAGTCTGTTTACTATGATGATGGATTATATGAAGCCGGACAAGCTTGTATGGCGCAAGGGAATTTTGAATTATCGTTGAAGTATTTTAATCGTGTCATCAATGAATACCCTAATGGTATTTATTTCCGGAAAGCGGAACTTGGCGCTGCTTTGGTTTATTACAACACGAAGCAAGATGATAAAGCAATGGCTGCCTATAAACGGATAGTTCAGAAATATCCGAATACTTCTGAGTCGCATGAGGCATTAGTTCAGATCAAGAATATCAGTGTGTCACAAAATAAAGTAGATGATTATCTGAACTATGTTAAAAATGTTCCAAATGCTGATGTGTCTGAAGCAGCAGAAGATTCTTTGACGTATGAAGCAGCAGAACTTGTCTACACTCAGGGAAATTGTGATGTTGCTATTCGTGAATTCGATAAGTACATGACTAAATTTCCAAATGCAATCTTTAAAGTGAGTGCCAGTTATTATAAATCTGATTGTCTGTATAAAGGAAAGAAATATCAGGAAGCTCTTCCGGGATTTGAATATGTTGTGGATCAGCCTAAGACCAATATCACGGAGAAGTCGTTAATGAATGCTGCCGTAATAAACTACCGTCTTAAAAATTATGAACGCTCATTTGTACAGTTTGAAGCATTAGAAGGCATTGCTGAAGTAAAAGAAAACATCATGGCTTCATACTCTGGACAGATGCGATCAGCAGCTAAGATGCGTGATAATGCAAAAGCAACTTCTGCAGCGCAAAAGATCCTCAACTCAACGACTACCGATAAAGATCTGATCAACGAAGCTCATCTTGTGACCGGTCGTGCTTATTTTGAGAAAAAAGATTACGGTTCTGCAAAAACTGAATTGTCAATTGTTGCAAAACGCACCAATAGTGAGATGACGGCAGAAAGTAAATATCTGCTTGCGGCTATTGAGTATAACACTGCAAACTATAAAGAATCTACTAAATTGATTTTTGAGATTCAGAAACAGGTTCCATCTTACGACTACTGGATTGCAAAAGGATTTATTTTGTTAGGTGATAATTATGTTGCTCAGAACGATACTTTCCAGGCGAAAGAAACTTATAAGAGTATTATCGCAAATTATGAAAAGGATGCAAATGATCCTGATGATCTTAAAGCGATTGCAACTGAAAAACTAGCTGCTATTTCTGTTCCGGAAAAAAGTAAGGAATCGGATCTTAAACTACGCGACGATGAATCTGTTGAAGACTCAACTGAAATTGACAATAAGAAATAATGAAAGGTCCAATGACTAAGATGAAAAAAGTGAATAAATATTTTTTGATAGCTGCGATCTGTGTTTCGCCTTTCAGTTTGTTTTCGCAAAATACCAACGAACCTCAAAAGCCTACTGATGCGAAAGAGGATCTAGGCGATGAAACATATATCATTGTGAAAGATTATCGACCAATCCTTGCTGAATCTGCAAAGATCTCTGATACTCCGGAAGGTGATACAACAAGTACCAATCCCCCTGATATGAATTATACGATCCGCTCGCAAAAAGCGGAGACGTCGTATGAAACAAGTACAATCAAGGCTGTAAAGATCAAAGATGAGCCCCTAACGAAATTGTACCGTTCGTACATAAAACTTGGGTTAGGAAATTATTCCATTTACAACGGACAGTTATATGTAAATGCTTTACGTTCGAAGACCGGTTCGTTAGGTCTTGCGCTTGGACATCATTCCGGTTCGCCGGGACTTAAAGGAGTTGGTCCTGCAGCTTATAGTAAGAATCATGGCGGCATATATGGAAAATACATGCTGGACAATAAAACCTTTAACGGTGAATTTAACTTCGACCGGAATGCTGTGCATTACTATGGTTATAATAGTGAAGATTCTATTCTCGATAAAAAGCAGATCGCTCAGCGATTCAATATTTTTGGATTGAAACTGAACTTTGCCACCAATCATTTAAAGCGCGACAAGTTCGACTACTCAGCAGGTATTGACTGGAATTCTGTCAGCGATAATTACGAGGTAAATGAAAGTGATGTACGTGTTCATGGATTTGTCGGAAAGGATATGGAATCATTTTATTTAAAAACGGATCTATCCTTCGATTATTTCAAAAAATCGCGGGCTTCATATGAGGTCTTTAGTGGTAATGCAGATCTGGGCAGACATATCATCAACATTGTTCCGATGATCCATTTGAAGAATGAAAAGGCTCGTTTGAACCTTGGTGTTGATCTTGCATTAGAGAAGAATCTTGACTCAGAAATTCATCTTTTTCCGAAAGTTGATTTCTCATTACCGATAGCTGCGAATATTTTCTACCTCTTTGCAAATGTTAGCGGAGGAGTAGTAAAGAACAATTTCCTGACAATGGCGCTTGAAAATCCGTTTGTAAATTCTACAGTGCAGCCATTGAATACGATCAATAAGATTGAGCTAAAAGGTGGAATGAATGGAAGTTTCTCTTCCAGAGTTTCTTTTCTCGCTTTTGTAAAGTATACTTCATTTGACAGACTTCAATTGTATTACAACGACTCAATATCTTCAAATAAATTCAACACCGCATATGCCAATGGCAAAGTCCTTAACATACATGGTGAATTGACATATCGTGCCGGACAAAAATTTGAAGCATCGATCCATATTGATCAGTACAAATACTCACTTGACTTTTCTCAAAAAGCGTGGCATCATCCGAATACTGAAGTTAAATTCAGCGCCAATTATAATCTGCGTGACAAATTGTATATCGATGGAGCTCTATTCGGGCGTGGAAGTTATTTCGTAAGAATACAGGAAGTTAACGGCTTCAGTGAAAAGAGTGTAAAAGGATATGTAGATGCAAATCTAGGTCTTGAATACCGGTATTCCAAAATCCTTTCTGTCTTTGCAAACTTCAATAACCTAGGCTTCGCCCGATATTATTACTGGAATGATTTTCCTTCGGAAAGGTTTAATATGTTGGCGGGGATTACTTATTCCTTCTAGTTCAAAGTTTAAAGTTCAAAGTTACTACTGTCCAATAAAACTATTTTCATTTGAAAGTAATTTCCTGAATTCAACCTGATACTTTCAATTTTTCTTTTTTTGTTTGGCCAAAAAAAGAAACAAAAAAAGGCCCCCACGCGCACCAAATCATTTGA
>JAYUWA010000072.1:0-7362 GCA_043753795.1 Bacteroidota bacterium
TTAAGGGAATTTTCTTCGCAAAAAATTCACACATATCTGCCCAAAACCCACGGTCCCTGAGCGAAGTCGAAGGGCGAACGTTTTGAATTTCGAACAACGAGTTAGTTATTCATTATTATTTAAAATATGACCTTCCAATCATTCTCCCGAATCAAATTCTCTCTGTACTTAGCAAATTCTTTCTGAGATTCGTGAGTTTGATTTTCAGATGTACGGACTTTTTTAAATTTATCAATGATCAATTCGTCAACTTCAAGTCCTAGATCACTTGCAAGAGTTTCAATTTTTTTGAAACAGTGGGACAGCCGGGAAATGTCCGGATGCTTTTCGATAATGAGTGTCATGTGTTAAGTAAAGTGTGTTTGTTTATATGATACAGCCAATTAAGAAATTATTCTTCAGCTTTACAAAAAAAATAGGTTAATCTGAATTCAGCCTTATTTCAAATCAATTTTCGAATTATTTAGCTTGCTGATTGAAGACAAACTGAATCATATTAGCGCCCATTTTAAGAGCTTTCTGTCTTGCTTCGGGATTATCCTTGTGTACATCGTAGTCTTCCCAGCCATCACCTAAATCGCTTTCGAAGCTATAATAAACGACGAGTCTGCCTTCGTAGATCAATCCAAATCCTTGCGGTGGTTTTCCTTCGTGTTCATGAATTTTTGGCAAGCCATCAGCAAAGTCAAATTTCTGGTGATAGATCGGATAAGAAAAAGGCAATTCAACAAGTTCAAGTTCCGGAAATACTTTTTTTAGTTGTGGTCTTACAAATGGATCCAACCCAAAATTATCGTCGATGTGTAAAAAGCCTCCGCTGATAAGGTACTTCCTCAAGTTTTCCGCTTCCGAATTTGATAAAACCCAATTGCCATGTCCCGTCATATGAATAAATGGATAATTGAAAAGTTCCGGACTACCAACTTCTACTATTCCTTGTTCCAAATTTATATTGGTGCCTAGATTAGTATTACAAAAGGTAATTAGATTTGGTAAAGAAGTTTCCAGATTTGCATACCAGTCGCCGCCGCCATTATATTTTAATAATGCAATTTTAAAAGATGGATCTCCGGCTCTTGCATTCAGAATAGTTAATGTAAGAAGGGTAAAGAGTAATTTTCTCATTAGGCTAATGTACTATTTTATTAGGTTATTTTTTTAAGCGCAAATTAAAGCCCTCAATGCTTATTAAAATTAAAATAAGCACAAACTGCCATCGCCGCGGTTTCCGTACGTAATCTTTCGGGCCCCAGACTCGTTAAGACAAAACCTGATTCTTTGCCTGCAAGAATTTCGCTTTCATGAAAATCACCTTCCGGTCCGATCAGAATTACTGCATTCTTGCCGGGCTTTAGAATGTGTTTAAGATGATTCTCCGATCCAGCTTCCATTGCACAGATCAACCGTTGTTCTTCTAACTCTGTTTGCAGGAAATTATTGAACGGTTGCATTTCATTGATCACAGGTAATTGCGCTTTGCCGGATTGCTTTATTGCAGAAATGGCAATTCGTTTTAACCGTTCTGTTTTTAAATCTTTCCTTTCTGAATGCCGGCATGCAATAAATGAGATCTTGTATAATCCCAACTCAACACATTTTTCCAATAGCCATTCAATGCGGTCGATATTTTTTGTAGGCGCAATTGCAAGATGAAAAAGTGGCGGTGAGATCTTCTGAACTTCTGTTGACTCAATTGTAGCTATATAATCATGTTTATTGATCTCTGAAATTACAGATGTATAAATATTCCCCTTGCCATCAGTGATCATTATTTTTTCACCGACATTCTTCCTTACAACTTTCAGATGCCTGAATTCATCGTCTTCCAGAATGATCTGTCCTGCTGAATTGATATTTCCGAAATAAAGATCCACGTAAGATTTTTTAGATTTGTCAAGAAACAAAAAAACCTTCTCCGAAGGAAGAAGGTTTTTGAAATTATATTAACCCTAATTCAGTCATGCATTCACTGTTAATTTCGGTGCTGCATTAAGAATTTCCGGAGTTGCATATTCTGCATATTGAGCAAAGTTTTGAACGAATGAAGAAGCAAGTGTATTCATCTTTGCATCGTATTCGTTTTTATCGGCCCATGTATTTCTTGGATTCAATATTTCAGTTGGAACGCTTGGACAAGTTTTCGGCATTGAAAGTCCGAATACCGGCATTTTTTCAAATTCAACTTTGTCAAGTTCGCCAGTCAATGCTGCTGCAATCATCGCTCTTGTGAACGATAGCTTCATCCGGTTTCCAACACCATAAGATCCACCTGACCAGCCTGTGTTAATCAGCCATACATTGACATTATGTCTTTTCAGTTTTTCACCCAGTAGTTCTGCATATTTTGTTGGATGCAATGGTAAAAATGCTTTTCCAAAACATGCAGAGAATGTTGTCGTTGGTTCAGTAACACCTACTTCAGTTCCTGCAACTTTCGCAGTATAACCTGAAATGAAATGATACATTGCCTGACCTGCATCTAATTTTGATATGGGAGGAAGAACCCCAAAAGCATCACATGTAAGGAAGAAAATGTTTTTTGGAATTCCTGCAATTGATGGCTCAACTGCATTATCAATATGATGGATCGGATACGCTGCACGAGTATTTTCAGTCTTGCTGATGTTGTCGTAATCAACGATCGTTGTGCCTTCAATAAATTCAATGTTTTCAACCAGTGCGCCGAATTTTATTGCGTCAAAGATCTGTGGTTCCTTTTCTTTAGAAAGATTCACACACTTTGCATAACATCCACCTTCGAAATTGAAAACGGTATCATCTGCCCAACCATGTTCGTCGTCGCCGATCAAACCTCTGTTTGGATCAGCACTCAAAGTTGTTTTTCCTGTGCCTGACAATCCGAAGAAGATAGCAGTGTCACCTGATTTACCAATGTTCGCTGAACAATGCATTGATAAAACTTTTTTCTCATGCGGAAGAACATAATTCAATACAGAGAATATTCCTTTTTTAATCTCACCTGTATAAGCGGTTCCCCCAATAAGGATTATCTTTTTTGTAAAGTTCAAAACTGCAAAATTCCCCTGACGAGTTCCGTCAATTTTTGGATCTGCGATAAATCCGGGAGCGCAGATGATTGTCCATTCTGCTTTTACAGAATTCAGAATTTCTTCTTTTGTAGGACGTAAGAATAAATTGTGCGCAAATAAATTTGCCCAAGGTGATTCAGTAACAACACGGATATTCAATCTGTGTTTTGGATCTGCGCATGCATAAGCATCGCGGACATAAATAGTTTTTCCCTGAAGGTAACCTGTTACACGATGATATAGACGGTCAAATTTTTCTGAATCAAATTTGATATTGATGTCGCCCCACCAAACTGATTTTTCAGTGGTCTCATCGCAAACAATAAATTTATCTTTAGGAGATCTGCCGGTAAATTTTCCTGTATCAACAGCAAGTGCGCCGGTGTCGGTTAACATACCTTCGCCACCTAGAATGGTTTCTTCAACAAGCTCTGCAGGCTGTAAATTCCAGTATGCGTCGGCAACATTTTTTAAACCCAGGTCAGCGATGGTTGCATCCTTCGCTTTCAGGCCAAATTCGTTCATGAGTAAGGTGTTTTTTTACGTTGTGCAAAGAAAGTGAAAAATTATCAGAATGCACAATTTAACGCTTTCGTTTATGCCTACATGGCTCATTTTCATAGATATGTACCCATTTTGCATCTTTTAATTTCTCTTTCGTTTGTTGAACGAAATCTACTTGCCCTTTTGCGTCTAATTCATTGAGGCGCAGGCAGTAATCTGTTTCACCTTCTCGTCCCCATGGGGTTCTTTCGAAATCAATATTCTTACCGGATTTTACTGCAAAATCACTGATAAAATCCTCATAGGCAGTCATTGCCTTATTATCCGTTCCCGAACCAATTGAAAAGAACACAACACTCAAACGATAAAGATCTCCTTTAGAAGAATCCAGTTTCGCGGTTGCATCTGTTTTTACCGGTTCAACAGGTGCTCTGGTTATTGGCGGTTCAGTCTTCACCGGTTCAATTTTAGTTTGAGAAGTTGCAGTTGAATCTGATGCATTTGCAGTTTCCTTATTTGACTTGCATGCAAAGAACAAAAAACTTGCAAGCGATAAGAGGAGGATTCTTTTTGACATAATTTTTCTTTTTGTGAGTTGTTTATTTTCCTTTAACAGCGATGATCAAACTGATCCATCCAAGAATGAAGCACAAGCCGCCTAATGGTGTGATCGGACCAAGGATGCTTTTTATTCCTGCCATTCCATTGATGTCAATTGTACTGAGTAAATACAATGAACCCGAGAATAACAAAATCCCTGCCGTAAAGAACCAGAAGGAATAATTTATTGCAGGTACATTGAATCGTTCAACCAATATTCCAAGTATTAAAATTGCAAACGCATGATAGAACTGATATTTCACTCCTGTTTCAAATACCTGTAATTGTTGAATGCTCAGCTTCTCTTTCAAAGCATGTGCACCAAATGCACCCAGAATGACTGCTGTTCCTGCGAAGATGGATCCAAGCGTTATATATTTTGACATTTTTTTTATAGCTTATTAAGTTCGATGCTAAAGGTATGAAATAAAAAACCCCGCTTATCCGGCGGGGTTTTTATCTTATTCTAAATTATCTTTTTGCTGAAATGTAGTTGTTGAGATCTGTAACCGATGATTCAAATTCAAATGCATCATTGATCTTGTAATAATTTCCAAGGTCGTAGGTGTGGTCGTATGCATATTTAGCATAATCAACTTTTGTACTTTCGAAATCAAATAATGTCAGCACTTCTTTTACTTGTTGTGATGTCAGACAATTATTTTGTAATACTTGCTTTGCAATAGTAAGTTTTGTGGATTCGAAATCTTTTGAACGGATCGTTTCTTTCATATCTCCGAAATCTGCAGGGTTCATTGGCATCGGACAACCAATCTTTCCATTGTAACCTTGTACATAAACAACCTGAGTTGGAGGTGGAGTGTTTGTATAAACAGGAGCTGTACCTGTCGTTGTCGTAGTTGATGAATGAGTAGTAGTAGTTGTTGTGGAACTTGAAGATGTCGTTGCGCCATCTTCCATGCCAAATCCTGATGCATTGATACTGATACTTCCGCCACCTGCACCATCCATGTCGGTTCCGCTTACACCCATATTAATGCTGATGTTGTCGCTACCACCATTGGATGTTGAAGTTTGTGAATGTGTAGTTGTTGTTGTTGTAGATGCAACAGGTGCTGCAACGGGAGCTGTTGTCGTATATACAACTACCGTTTGAGAAGAAGGTGTTTGCGGAGCCTGTGCAATTGGAACAGCGCTTACATAACGTGTAACGTATTGTCCTTTGTTGTTTTGCTTGATGTTCCAAGTTACCTCTGAGCCCATTTCATTGAAGAACAAATTAAAATCAACAAAGCCTAATTTTGCATCTGCAAATACAATTCTTGCTTTGTAATGATCTGCGACCAGTTGAGTCATTTTTACATTTGTTTCCGGAGTTGCATTTTGTAAAATTCCGTTCAGGATAACCTGAAATTTTTCACCATTCTCGGCGAATAGAATTGCATTATTTGCCTGTGCGTTTACTGCAGCAGAAAAGAAGAATGCGAGACCTAATAAGTAAATTGCTTTTTTCATTTTATGTGGATTGTTTTTTTGTTTCGGGTTTTCGGGATTACTAAAAACGTGCCAAATGTATAAAAAAGGTACTTTCATCGGACAAAAGGAGTCTGTTAATTTTCTATTTATTCAGGTTAACTAATTGAAATTCTGATATTCAATTAGTCTTTTTCAGTTGTTTTCACAATTATAATGGATAGACTTATTCATTGCAATGCCATTTGTTATCTTCGCCCAAATTCATTTCCAGTTATGCGTCGTATCCTATTAATCGGAGCCGGTCGGTCTTCTTCCAGTCTGATCAATTATTTTCTTGAGAATTCCAATGCCGAAAACTGGACCTTGACAGTTGGTGATGTTTCCGTTGAAAGCGCAAGAAAGAAAACGAATGATCACCCGGCTGCTACTGCTGTTCAATTTGACATTAACAGTGAAACGGATCGTGAAAAACATATTGCAAATGCAGATATCGTTATCTCACTTTTACCTGCACATATGCATTTATCGGTTGCAATTGAATGTGTAAAGCAGAAAAAAGATCTTGTTACAGCATCTTATGTTTCTCCTGAAATGCTGGAACTGGATGCAGGTGCAAAGGTGGCCGATATTATTTTACTGAATGAATGTGGACTCGATCCGGGAATCGATCACATGAGTGCCATGCAGATCATTGATGAAATAAAATCAAAAGGTGGTGAGCTCACTTCTTTCAAATCATATACCGGTGGATTGGTGGCTCCAGAATCGAATGACAATCCGTGGGGATATAAATTTTCATGGAACCCGCGCAATGTAATTCTAGCAGGGCAGGGGACAGCTCGTTTTGTTGAGAATGGTAAGTACAAATACATGCCATACAATCGTTTGTTCACAGAAATTGAAATGATAAATGTCGATGAAAATAATTCTTATGATGGTTATGCAAATCGCGATTCATTAGCTTACAGACATCATTACGGACTGGAAACAATTCCGACTATGCTTCGTGGAACTTTGCGTCAACGTGGATATTGCAAAGCCTGGAATGTTTTTGTAAAACTCGGACTTACGGATGATTCATTTGTGGTTGAAGGATCTTCTAAAATGACATTTGCTCAGGTTGTGGAATCCTTTATTCCTAAATCGGTTAAAGGTGATACGTTAAAAGAACGGCTTGCTACATTTATGAATTGTACTGTGAACGACGAATCGATTCAATTAGTCGAATGGACAGGAATACTTTCTGAGGAAGCGATCACATTGCCGGATTCTACTCCGGCACAAATTTTACAATCACTACTTGAGAGAAAATGGTTGCTGCGTCCGGAAGACAAAGACATGATCGTTATGCAGCATATTTTTGAATATAAATTATCAGGCAAAAACGTTCATCATACTTCTTCATTGGTAGTAAAAGGCGATAACTCTGTTTATACTGCAATGGCAAAAACAGTTGGTCTGCCGGTAGCAATTGCAGCAAAATTTATTCTCAATAAAAAGATTGCATTGAAGGGTGTGCAAATTCCGATTGATAAAACTATTTACGAGCTGGTGTTAAAGGAACTGGAGAATTATGGTATTCGGTTTGACGAAAAAATAAACTAAGGCAATGTCAGGTTTTATTATTTGAAAGACTGTTTTTTAAATTTATATAATACTCCTTTGTCAATTCAATATAATCATTCGTAAAAGTTCCATCTTCTTCCTGAATGGTAATTTCTTCATCAGTCATCGTTCCAAATTGAAAGGAAAATTGCATCAGCAATCTTTT
>JAYUWA010000073.1:0-7352 GCA_043753795.1 Bacteroidota bacterium
ATCTGTAAAACAGATATCGATAGCACCATTTGTAGGTACTGTGATAATGTTAGCAGAAACAGTCCAGTTCATTCCTCTGTCAATAGATCTGTAAACACGACCTTTGTTAGTATCAAACCAAATAGTGTCACCTTTAACATCGTAATGAGCTACGATACCAAATTCACCTGCTTGTGCAGCAGGAATATTCAATGCCGGAACACGGTTCCAAATCGTACCGCCATCAGTTGTTGTGTAAATTTCATATTGCGTTCCCGGAGTTGGATCGCCCAATGAAACTCCAATACTGTCATCCCAGAAATAAACAACGTTTGGAAAAGAAGCTGCTGCGTTGAAAATTGTTCCTGCACCTTGTTGATTCCAAGTTGCACCACCATCAGTAGTTTTCCAAATTTGTCCACGAGAACCTGCATCTGCATTATAAAAACAAGCCCATGCTGTTGTCGTGTTAAGTCCATAGATCATAGACCAGTCATGTGATATCGGAGTCGGTACCGTCCCTGCTGTCCATGTTAAACCACCATCAGTAGTCATAGAGAAATCCTGACGGTTCGCTGCTCCACCTGATCCATCATATGAGCTGATCCAAACTGTGTTTGTATCAACTACGGAAACGTTTCTTACTCCAGTTGATAGAGTAGTGAAACCGGTGGCTTGTGATAACCATGCACCTACTTGAGCAAATGTCGTCATGCTCGAAAGGGCAAAGGCAATAAATAGTAATTGCTTTTTCATATTATTTTGGTTAGAGATATTTTTTACAAAATTAAGAGTTATTCCTTTAAAAACAATGCTAAAAGTTAATCATTAAGGCTTAATCATCAGTGATTTGTAAAGGAATTAGGATAAATTCATTTTACTTCTTCCATTTAATAATGCCTTTCGCATTTTCTCAAAGGTAACAAAATGGTTCATTTAATAAAAAAGGGGAATTCTAATACAGAACTCCCCTTTTTTCAATATTTTTTTAAATCACCTATCTAATCACAGTTACTTTCCCAACATAGGTATGGTTTTCACCCTTAAGGTCATTGACTTTTATTTTGTAAACATAAATGTCATTTTGAACTTCTTTATTAATTTTTCCATCCCATGGAACATCGTATGAATTGGATTTAAAGACTTCTAAACCCCAACGATCATAAATGGCAAGTTCGTAATCTTTGATAAATGTTCCATAGCCCTGGAAGTAATCATTCACACCATCACCATTCGGTGTAAAAGCGGAAGGCACAAAGAAGCTATATCCATATTCAATTCTGATCACACCACGCGTTGTATCTCTACAACCATTATTTGATTCAGTCATCAAAATAATTTCATAAGCACCAACAGCATTGTATGTATGGTACGGACTTGTTTGTGATGTTCCACTGCTATCTCCGAATGACCACTGATAATATGCACCATTCACTGTAGTATTCTGGAAGTGAATTATCGGTTCATATATTGTTGCAATTTCAGGATTGGCAAAGAATGCTGCTTGCGGAACCGGATACACTTCAATTATTTTAGATTGTGTCGATGTAGCTGAACATCCACGTGCTGTTGTTGATGTTAATGTAACGGAATACAATCCTGCTTCTGTAAACAGGTGAGTCGGGAATGGCAATACATCACCATTTCCGTCGGAGTAACTCCATTGGAAAGTGGAACTGTTTGTACTACTTAAGTTCGTGAACGGAACCAATAATGGTGCACAACCGGCAACGACATCAGGAATGAAATCTGAAGCCGGCATTTCAAGGACTTCGATCTGATCTACGAAAGGCATTCCAGGACATCCGTTATAAGATGTGTTCAAGGTTACGGTATGAAATCCTACAGCATTATATTTCACAGAAGGAGGAATTTGTGCAGCGCTTGTACCAATATCAGATGCTGCTCCAAAATCCCAAGTGTAATTTATTCCTGCAAAAGTATTTCCTACAGGAATGAATGTGAAATTATTTCCATCAAGACATTGCGCTGTTGGAGTCGGGTATTCTACATTGGGAATTGCATGAGCACCGAGCACGACCGTATCTTGATTTACACAACCAAAAGAGTTTGTTGCTGTTACAAAATATGTTGTCTGTATTGTTCCTGCACCGGTATTTAACAAAGTGATATTTGGATTACTTGCATTCGGATTATCAATTCCTGAAGCAGGATTCCAGGAGTAAGTTGTATTTGCTTCAGCTGGTCCGCCGATAGGAAGAACAGTACCTGAACAAACATCACTGTTTGAACCTGCCAGAACAACAGGATACGGAGCTATTGTTATATTCTGAATTGTTGTTGGAGATACACATCCATTATCATCTACAACTAGAGAGATCGCAGGACTTCCGGCTGTATTACTTACAACTGAATACGGACCGGCTCCACTTCCGGAAAGAATTGTTGCACTTCCAAAATCCCAAATGAAACCTGCACCTGCACCGGATGTTCCTGTGTAACTCACATTGAATGGTGAGCCAACACAAATCGATGGTGGAAGATTAAAGAATGAAGTTGGAATTGCATTTACTACAACATTGTAAGTAGTATTATCCGAACATCCATTTTGAGTAACAGTTAAAGTTAATGTTTCATTTCCTGCTGCTGCCCATTGAACATTATAAGGCCCTGCTCCACTTCCGGAATTTATTGTAGCTGAACCAAAGGACCAGTTGTATGATGCAGACGGATCAGCAGTTCCTGTAAACGAAATATTGTTTTGTTCATTAATACACAACCCCGGAGTTGCTGAGATCTGTGCATCAGGTATTGCATTATTCACAACCGGATTGATTGTTTGAGTGGAAGTACAACCATTTTCACTTACAGTAAGTGAAACATTGTAAGTGCCAGGTGTATTCCAAACGACATTGAATGGACCTTGTGATCCGCCAGCCGATTGTCCACCATCAAGATTCCACACATAGGTTGCACCGGAAGATGCTGAACCGGTATATGCAAGAGTTACATTATCTCCTACACAAACGGCAGGAGTAATTGTGAATGGTGAATTTGGAATTGCATTTATTGTAACATTATAGGTTGTGCTATTTGAACATCCTGCATCTGTAACGGTCAAAGTAATCTGATCACTGGTTGCAGCATTCCATTGTACCGAATACGGACCTACGCCGGTTCCGGACACAATTGTGCCTGCACCGAATCCCCAGTTGTAAGTTGCACCTGCACTTGCACTGCCATTGAATGAAATATTATTCGAAGCACCAACACAAAGTGCCGGAGTTGCAGCGATTGAAGCTGTAGGAATCGGATTGATAGTTACGGGCGCCAATGTTTGTGCAGAACTGCAACCGTTTTCAGTTACAGTTAACGAAAGCTGATAAGCTCCCGCTGTATTCCAAGTGATCGCATACGGACCTTGTCCGTTGCCTGAAGAAACTGTAGCGCCATTGAAATCCCAAGCGTAATTAGCACCTGCTCCTGCTGTCCCCGTATAGTTTACAGCGACAGGATCACCCGCACAAACAGAAGGTGTTGCAGTGAACAATGAATTAGGAATCGGATTGACAAGAATATTTGCAGTGACTGTATCTGTACAGCCATTATTATTTGCAATTGTTTGTACAACATAATTTCCTGCAGTATTCCAGCTAACATTAAACGGACCTTGTCCGGTACCACCACCGGTTCCACCTGCAAAATTCCATGTCAGTGTGGTTGCCCCGGGAAGGGTTCCTGTATATTGAATTACATCTGCTTCACCAATACAAACAGCAGGTGTGCTTGTTAAAGATGCAACCGGATAATCATAGATCGTAATATTCTGAATTGCGTTTGAAGTTGAACAACCGGTAAGATCCACAGCTACATCAACCTGATATGTTCCGGGAGTATTCCATTGAACAGTATAAGGGCCCATTCCTGTTCCCGATAAAACTGTTCCACCTGAGAAGTTCCATGTATAGACGGCGGAAGAAATTCCAACACCTGTGTAGGTTACAGTAGCTATTGAACCAACACATGTATTGCTTACTGTTAGTGCAGCAACGGCACATGTGAAGACATCGACTTGCATTGAATAAGTTATGCTACATCCACCGGGATTTGTCACTGTTAGTGTTGGAAAATAAACACCCCCTGCTGTATACGTATGAATAGGATCTCTCACTGCTGATAATGCTGATCCGTCTCCGAAATCCCACGAATAAGTTACACCCGGCAATGTATCACCGGAAACTGTAGAAAATGTTATTGGAACGCCAACACTGACCGTTCCAGTTGGAGAATAGGTAAACGATGCTGTTGGTTCATTGATTACGTTTACAACAATGGGTACACGAATCGATCGTACCGGAGTTCCATTATCAGTTCCAACCAAATCAAAACGATTCATACCGAGATTTGATGAAAGTCCAATGATCTGCACTATCCAATCTACTGTATTTCCAGGATTATTCTGTACTACCGATAAACCAGTCATCAATGAAGCTACTGTACAACTTGTAATCTGACTTACTTCCGGCGATAAAAATGTTCCTGTGATCAAGAGTGTATCATTTTCACAAACTGTAAGTGTATCACACGCTTGAGTTGACATTAAAATCGGAGGAACATTAGAACCCGAATTACATGCGTCCAAAATAAATTGTTGGTTATCTAAAAAATCAACTCCATCAGCATTTTGATATGGTCCGTCGAATGTAGTTCCAGGCATATCAAATCGACCAATCTGAATATAGTCAACTCCATTACCTTGGTTGATACCAACAGTTGCAGGCATACCCCCAAAACCATTTACACCATTTGAAGCCGAACCAGTTGTCCAATTCATATCCTTATAACAAAAAGACACGTTTGAATTTGGTGGTAAAAGCTGATCAACTCCATTGGTCATAATCAACTGAAAAGTATTTAACTTGTCAACTTGTGCACTGAAGTAGCCAACATCTTCCCATTGTATAATCAGATGCGTTGCCGTTAATTGATAATAAACCAAACCGTTTGTTCCAATTGTTGGAAGTCTTGTATCAACGTCAGCAAAGAATGGGGCAACCATTACAAAAAGCGGGCTTGGAAATGAGTCAGGAAAGAATGAAGAAAAAGGTGTGTCAAATGAAACATTTCCATTGTTATTAATATAAATACTATCCACTTGACGACCATAAAAACAAAAATTAAATGGTAAAGTCATTCTTGCTGTTGATCCATCGTCATTTCTGTAATCAGGTGCTGTATAGCCAGAAAATGGAACAGTATTCCACGAAGCATCTCTATCTACCCAACAATTACATCCAGTACCGGTTACATTCACCGAATTACTTGATGCGACTCGCTGAGTATAAGAAGCAGTTGGTGGGTTTGGATCAATCATTTTCAACTTTGCTTGTTCTCTTTCTATTCCTGTCAATGATTCGAACGGAATACTCTTTTGAGTTTGAGCAAAGGATAATTCAGAATTGACTAAAAGTAAACAGATTAGTAACGTAAGTACTTTTTTCATTGGCTTGTTGGGTTCAACGGTTAGGGTTAGTTGAATTCAATATTAATTCGTGAATTAAAATCAGGGCTTTCGAATAGACCCTTATTCTCAAAGATACATTATAGGACTCCAAAATGCAAATACAAAAGGCGCCTTTTTTACCCAAAAATGACCCTTGTAGTGGAATTAACTAGTTTTTCAACCTGAAAATTCGATTTTCCACATTTAATAATTAGGAAAGATTGCAGATCTAAGTGACCTCTATTTTTCAACGACAATTTTTTTCTGTAGTGAACCATTTACCTGAACACAATAAACACCTGCATTCAAATGCGAAACATCAATTACATTTTCAGAATTATTAAATATTTTTTCATACACTTTTTGCCCTAAAGAATTAAATATTGAAATAGAATTGATTTCCGTTTCAAAAAATTTGATTGCAAAATTATTATAAACGGGATTTGGATAAATTTCAAATCCTTCTGATTGAATTTTATTTTCAACTGAATTTACCATACATCCTAATGATGATATTTCTGCCATCAACGAATTTCTTCTTTGAAGAATAAATGATTTCAATCCGAATATCATTCCTCCTCCTTGAACTGCAACATCACTTGTCAGGTTCGTTTCGAAATTTTGATTTGTGTAGAATTTATTTGTGTCGGCATACACAAATGGACGAATTACATTTGCAATAGAATCAATTTTCCCGTCAATCGCTGCGTTACTAAAATCAAATTGCAACCATTCACATGCTTTATCGATCAGCAATTGATGATAACTTGAATTTGATAACATGTTGTTGATCAATGGACGACTATTGGTTGGCGTTGGAACAAAAAATAAACTTAAATTCTGTAAAGAGGCTGCCGATAAATTCATTCTGAACGTACCAAAGGATTCATTCAAGTCCCACGCCACCCATTCGAATTTATCTAAATTGGTATCATGATAAATAAAATAATTATGTCCACTACCCAGATACGAATCCAGATTCACAAATAAATTCAATGCACACCATTGATCAATAAAAGTTTGTGTATTCAAAATTGATTCAATTGAATCCTGAAATGCACTGCCACTGTTGTTAATTTTTGTGATCAACTCAACCAGATCACTCCAGTCGTTGATCGTTTCATTTGTGTGCAATTCATATTTTGGATAATAAGATGAGGCTTGGTTCGAAATGTATCTCAGGTCACCATTTGGATCTCCCTTGAACATATTACCATCGTGGCAACTAAAATGTTTATTCAGAAATTGCTTTGTATCTACCTCTTCAATAAAATTGTATAATCCCCAATAAACACCATTCAAATAAACTTTTGCAAAAGTACATCGTGGAGCTTTTAGACCTTGGTCATTGTAAAAATCACAAGCGATCTTTTCTCTTAGAAATGATGGGTCTTTGAATCCATTGTTCAGATTGAATTTCTTCAAACCATTTAATTCCTGTCCGGCAACAAATTCATTGAGTTCAATTTTAAACGATTTCTTTCTACTCTGATTGTTATATGATGAATTCCCTTTAAACTTAACCCCAACTGCTGAAATCAAATTTCCATTGAATACAATATCAGCCTGCATATACGTATCCGTTGAAAAATAACTAACAAGCGAGTCCCAATACGATACCTGACTAAAGTTCATTTGAATCTCATGAATCTGATCTGAATAAAAAATGCTGTCGCCTTCGTTTTGGGCATTGACATTAAAGAAAATACATAATGTAATGCATAAGATCGAAATTGCTTTCATAAATTTGTGGTTAGGAAAATTAGATTTAGTGAAGCCATGAAGGTTTAATCAATGTAAGATAATTTTAAAGATATTTAAGCTTTTGAAAATAATTTAAAAATCATAATGTGTACCTTAGAAAACGAATGGGTCCTTGCAGGATGACATTTGGATGATTACTTATGCA
>JAYUWA010000074.1:0-7350 GCA_043753795.1 Bacteroidota bacterium
TTGCTCTGTGGCAATGTCACTGGAAATAATCAAGCGTTATTTTTCTCCCGCAGATTTCGCAGATTAAGGCGCAGATAAATACGCAGATCGGGCTTCATCAAAATTTATGTTGTTCGAAATTTAGATTTACTTTATTGTCTGTCTTTTAAATGTAAAGTTAGATCAATTCACTGCTAGCGAATTTAAGAAACACAAGATCTGCGATTTTATCTGCGCCTTAATCTGCGAAATCTGCGGGAGAAAACACACAGCAATTTTTACGAATTTACCCAAACCGCACCCAAAATCGTCTTCACATCTTCAAACCGATCCAAGTCCATTAATTCATCGGCAGTGAATTCTACGATCTCAATATCTTCGTCGCCAACTCCGCCGCCTTTGGAGATCTTCTGATCAACATCAACATAGAACAAATGCATTTTTTCAGTACTTGCTCCCGGAGAAGAATAAAAGCTGTATAAAAATCTTACATCATCTTTGTTCACAGAATATCCTAATTCTTCAGCAATCTCACGAATGATACAATCTTCCAATGATGAATCTTCTTTGTCAACCATTCCTGCTACCAGTTCAATAAGGTCTTTCTTTGCACCTAAACGATACTGTTTTACAAAAAGGTATTTGTCGGTTTCTTTGTTGAATACTACTGCACAAACGGAATCTCCACGCTCAACACATTCATAGATAGCCTCCGATTGATCGTTACTATTCTTAATTGTATATTTATTAACCTTGAGAAATTGACCATCATAAGCAACTTCTTCAGCAGTGATTTTCTTAGACATAAGTTTTATATATTTCCACAAAAGTACAACTCAATTCTGTTAAAGATGAAAGCAATTCATTTAGTTATTCACGGTAGGGTGCAGGGAGTTTTTTTTCGAAAGTACACTTTTGAAAAAGCAAACGAATTAGGACTCAAAGGTATGGTGAGAAATTTACCCAATGGAGATGTTGAAGTAATTGCCGAAGGCCCGGAGGAGGTTTTGAAAGAATTTGTTGATTGGTGTTATAAAGGTTCGCCGGCTTCGAAGGTTGAAAGTGTTGGCTCAACAAATATTGCAATTAAAGGATACGAAGCTTTTAAAATTGCAAAATAAACATGGAGACCATAGAGTTCACAATGAGACCATAGAATTTCCATGGACTCATTATGAACTCTATGGTCTCTATGTTTTAATAGAATTGGTTACCAACGCCCTTCTATTGAAAAATAAATCACCAATCCATTCGTTCCCTAACTTCCTTTCCCCACTTTTGCTTTCCAGTTACACTTTGAATCCCGGACAAAAAAATTGAGCATCTATAAAAAACTAGCCGGTCAAACCGCAATCTACGGACTAAGCAGTATCGTTGGACGGCTGTTGAACTACCTTTTAGTTCCAATTTATACCCGCGTATTTGAAGTAGGAGAGTATGGTGTTGTAACTCAACTTTATTCTTTCATCGCTCTGATGACTGTACTATTCACATACGGTCTTGATATTTCATTCTTCCGGTACTTCCAGTCTGAAAAAGGAAATCCTAAAGTATACAGTACTTCACTGATCTCAATTATTTTTTCATCGGTTGTTTTAGGCGGACTGATCATACTCTTTGCTCCGCAACTTTCCATATTCATTGGTAGTCCTGATACCGTTGCAAAAGCAGGTCAAAGTCCGGCACTCTACATTTCTCTCTTCGCCGGTATACTTGCCTTTGATGCTATAACTGCCATACCGTTCGCGCTCCTGCGCCAGGAGAATCGTGCAAAACGATTTGTATTTATCCGGCTCGTCAGCATCTTTGTAAACATCGGCTTAAATGTTTTCTTCCTGCTGATTTGTCCATGGATACTCAAATCAAATCCGGATTCATTCGTAGCTTCGATCTATTTCCCTGACTTCGGTGTAGGTTATGTTTTTGTCATCAATGCAATTTCCTCATTCATCGTTTTGATCATGCTATTGCCGGAAATGCTGAAGATCAACTGGTCGTTCGATACAAAATTGTGGAAGGGAATGATGGCTTATTCATTTCCATTAATGATCGCCGGATTAGCAGGAATGGTCAACGAAACTTTCGACAGAGTTCTGATCCCTTATTTGATCGAAGACAAATCTTCTGCAATGGCTCAACTTGGTATTTATGGGGCTTGCTATAAGCTATCGATCCTCATGACTCTCTTCATACAGACTTTCCGATATGCTGCTGAACCATTTTTCTTCAGTCATTCCACAAAAGAAAATCCGCAGAAGACGTATGCTGATGTCATGCATTACTTCGTTATCGTCTGTGCATTTATCTTTTTAGGAATTATGCTTTTCATGGACATCATCAAAACATTTATAGGAGAAGATTACCGGTCCGGACTTCCGGTTGTTCCGATATTATTGATGGCGAATCTATGTCTGGGAGTGTTTTATAATCTTTCAATCTGGTATAAACTTACATCGAAGACTCGTTGGGGCGCAATCCTTGCCTTTGTCGGTGCGGTTATTACTGTGATCTTTAATTTTGCATTGATACCATCGATGGGTTATATGGGAGCTGCATGGACAACTTTGATCTGTTATGCATCGATGATGATCATCTCCTATTTTCTTGGACAAAAAGTCTATCCGGTTCCGTATCGGATTGGCCCGTTCTTTTACTTTGTTGGTTTGTCAATCATATTATGGCTGGCCGGCGATCTGATCCACTCATTTTTCCAACCAGGAAAAGTGTTATCGGTGATCATTAATTCTGTCATTCTGCTCATATTCATAATTTTAGCATACCTTCAAGTGAGGAATAAAAATGGTTACCTTCGCACTGTTTCAGAGCAAAAATGACCACTTTTATCGAAAATAATACAATGAAAATCAATATCATCAATAGATCTCATCATCCACTGCCTTCTTATGAAACAGCTCATGCAGCAGGAATGGATCTCCGTGCTTTTATTACTGATGCGATTTCAATAAAACCTTTAGAGCGTACGATCGTTCCAACAGGTCTCTTTATTGAACTACCTGCCGGGATTGAAGCCCAAGTGCGGCCTCGTTCCGGTCTGGCAGCAAAAAAAGGTGTGACTGTTTTAAATTCTCCCGGAACAATTGATGCAGACTACAGAGGCGAAATAAAAGTCATTCTTGTTAATTTGTCGAATGAAGAATTCATTATCAATGACGGAGAAAGAATAGCGCAGCTGGTAGTTGCCCGCCATGAAAAAGCGGAATGGGTTGCAACAGAATCGCTGCAGGAAAGCGAAAGAGGAGCCGGCGGATTTGGCTCAACAGGATCAAAATAAATTATAAACCGAATAAAAAATACGAATGAGAATTATTGTACCAATGGCCGGCATGGGCAAAAGAATGCGTCCACATACGCTTACAGTTCCAAAACCTTTAATTCCGGTAGCAGGAAAACCGATCGTGCAATGGCTGGTCGAAGACATTATTAAAGTCTGTGCTGAAAAGGTGGAAGAAATTGCTTTTGTAATTGGTGATTTTGGCGAAGAAGCTGAGAAGAACCTGATCGCTATCGCAGAAAAACTTGGAGCAAAAGGAACAATTCACCACCAGGATGAACCACTTGGTACTGCACATGCAATATTGTGTGCAAAAGATGCGTTAAAAGGTAAGGTCATCGTGGCTTTTGCTGATACTCTTTTCCGTGCCGATTTCAAGATCGACGATAAACAAGAAGGAGTGATCTGGGTCAATAAGATAGATGATCCAAGAATGTTTGGTGTGGTAAAATTGAATTCAGAAGGAACAATTACCGATTTCGTTGAAAAACCGACAGAGTTTATCTCTGATCTGGCGATTATTGGTATCTATTATTTCAAAGATGGCGATTACCTCAACAAAGAATTACAATATTTACTCGACAATAACATTAAAGAAAAAGGGGAATATCAATTAACAAATGCTTTAGAAAATATGAAGCAAAAAGGAACGAAATTCGTTCCGGGTAAAGTTGATGAATGGCTGGATTGCGGAAATAAAGATGCTACCGTTTACACAAATAAACGTGTTCTTGAAATGAACAACTCTGCAGCAATGATATCACCTTCTGTTAAAAAAGAAAATTCCATTATTATCGAACCGTGTTACATCGGAGAAAATGTTGTGCTGAAAAATTCAATCGTTGGCCCACATGTTTCCCTTGGCGCAGGTTCTAAAATAGAAAACTCAGTAATATCAAATAGTATCATTCAGACGAATACAAAAATAAACAATAGTGTCATAGACAATTCAATGGTAGGAAATAGTGTTGAATATAAAAATTCGCCGGAACAACTAAGCATAAGTGATTACTCAACGCACCTTTCTTAACGAATAATGGTTCTGCGGATATTCTGCGTCTTCTGCATATCCCGAAAGCTATCGGGACTGCGGGAAAGAAATTCAAATTACGAATCTCGAAAAAACAAATGAACAGATTTCTTATATTTTCTCTATCAGTTGTGCTTCTTGCGGGTTGTAAGGGTGGACAGACTGCTACGACAACTCCTGCAAAGACTTCTCAGCCAAAAACAGAGATGTCAGATTCGCAACGTGCAGAAGTTACTTACACATTTTTCAATGCAAACAAAGAAAAAATTTTAGGTAATCTGGATAATGCTGCCGGTTTGTTTTCGGAAGTGATCCGGAAGGATCCGAATAACGCTGCTGCAATGTATGAGCTGGCAAATATCTATAGTGAACAAAAGAAATTTGCTGATGCAATATATTTTGCAAAAGGAGCTTATCAGCTCGACAAAACAAATAGCTGGTATATCTTAACCTACACTGAACTTTTACAGAAAAATAAAAAGTTTGCTGAAGCTGCTGCTGTTTTAGAAAAAGCGGTGGCTGATGCACCATCGAAACCTGACTTCTACTATGAATGGGCATCGGCACTTCTTTATGCTGAAAAACCTGCTGATGCAATTAAAGTGTATGATAAACTTGAATCACAAGTTGGTGTTACGCGAGAAGTAACAATGCAGAAGTCCCGCATTTATCAGCGGATGAATAAGAATGAAAAAGCCATAGAAGAATTGGATAAACTCATTGCTCTCGATCCGAAAGATTCACAAGCTTATGGAATGAAAGCGGAGATCTATCAGGCTATGGGGAAGAAAGATCTGGCATTAGATACTTACAATAAAATTTTGGCGATTGATCCGGATAATCCTTATGTACATTTGTCGTTAGCAGATTTCTATCGCAACGGTGGTGAGAAAGAAAAATCAGTTGAAGAATTGAAAAAAGCTTTTTTGAATAAAGAACTTGATATTGACACAAAGATCAGTATTCTTAGTTCATATTATTCCCTGATTGAAATTCATCCTGAACTAAAACCACAGGCACTTGAAATGTGTCAGTTGCTTGTTCAGGCAAATGCTAATGAACCACGTGCGCATGCTGTGTATGGCGATTTTCTTATAAGAGATAAAAAATGGGAAGAAGCTAAAGTTGAATATTCAAAAGCAAAAGAACTTGGCGCAAAGGATTTTTTGGTTTACAATCAGTTGATGTTTATTTATGTTCAACTGGCAGACTGGAAATCTCTTCAGACCGAAAGTGCGGAGGCCGTGAGTCTTTTTCCTGAACAGCCAATTACTTATTATTTCAATGGTTTTGCTTCAATGCAGAATAAAAAACACAATGATGCAATTTCAACGTTGAATACAGGAGTGAAATTGGTAGTTGATGACAAAAGACTTGAAACTAATTTTCTTTCAAGCTTAGGTGAAGCATACAATGAGATCCGTGATTTTGTAAAGAGCGATGAAAGTTTTGAAAAAGCATTAGTGCTCGATCCGAAAGATGCCAATGTGATGAATAATTATGCATACTTTCTTTCCGAAAGAAATGAAAAATTGGATCGTGCCGAACAACTATCGAAAGTATCAAACGAACTTGAGCCAAATCAATCGTCTTATGAAGATACTTATGGCTGGATCATGTACAAGCAAGGAAATTATTCTGATGCTAAATTGTGGATAGAAAAATCTTTGGCAAACGGAAGCGATAAGAGTGCAACTGTTCTCGAACATTATGGCGATGTAGTATATCATCTTGGTGATAACGCAAAAGCTCTGGAATACTGGCAAAAAGCAAAAGCCGCCGGTGACGGTGCATCTGAATTTTTGGATCGGAAGATTCTTGAGAAACGCCTTTTCGAATAATCCGATGTCACGTTTTCAAAAGGGAAAATTTCGAATTTCGAATTTCGAATTTCGGATTGGCTTTCTGCAATTGCCTCGTCATTTGCGCAAGGTCATTTTTCATTTTATTTCCCGCAGATTTGCTCTCAAGACGAACAATATCCTCAGCGCCTTTTTTCTTTTTTCTTTTTTCTTTTTAATTATGATTTCCTGTAAGTCGTCTAAGAAAATCGTCGAATCTCCATCCGCTTTAACAAAGATCAAGGGCACAGAAGTCATTCAGGTTTTTGATAGCGTGCTTGTCCATCAATTTAATTTTAATAATCTGACAGCAAAGGCCAGTGTCGACTACACTGACAGAACAGGCGATACGAAAAGTTTCGACATCAATTTGCGAATGAAAAAGGACAGTGCTGTGTGGATCTCCATTACACCACTTTTAGGAATTGAAGCCGCACGATTGATGGTGACGACCGATAGTGTGTTCATGCTTGATCGTGTTCACAAGACCGTACTTAAACGTGATATTAATTATTTCGGTGAAATGCTCCGTACCAATGTCAATTTTGATATGTTGCAATCGGTGATAGTTGGAAATTATTTTCAGTATCTAGAAAAGGAAAAACTGAAATCTATTTATGAAGAAGAACCCTTTATCATTTTGAGTTCATTGAATAAACGGCAGGTAAGAAGAGCTTCTGAAGAAAAAGATCCGACAAAACCGGTCATCCAGGATTTCTGGATTGATGGAAATTATAGAATAGCAAAATCAAAGATCACCGACGATAAACTCGATCGCTTCGTTGAAGCAACTTATAAAGAATTTACTGATGTGAATGGTTCTTTGTTTCCAAGTAATCTTGTTCTTACTATTTCAGGAACTACACCTACTATTATGAAGATCAATTACTCTAAAGTCTCTCAAGTGGATTCGTTGTCACTGCCGTTTTCGATTCCGGAGAAATATGAAGTTAAGTAACAGGCATCAAGCTAATTTTTTTTATTTTTACATTTACTAATCACGCTTAATACTTGTTCAATAAAACAACCATTTTCAAATCAATTGTTTACCGATGCTATTCTTCATCGATAACTATTTGCGTTGCATTTTATCTGACGGGAAGTTTTAAGAAAGCCCTTTCAATTGGTTTGCTTGATTCGATGTTCAAGATTCTTTCCTATTACTTTTTTGACTCTTTCTGGTACAAACTTGTTGGATTTAAAGCAAA
>JAYUWA010000075.1:0-2378 GCA_043753795.1 Bacteroidota bacterium
AAAATTCCCTTAAAATTGAAGTTAAATTTTCTTCGCAAAAAATTCACACATTACCACTTATAAGACGGTCCCCGAGCGAAGTCGAGGGGCAATAATTTCAAACAACGGGTTAGTTATTAGTTATTAGTTATTAATTAAAAAAAGAGTTGGAGATAGTCATCATAATTGCCTTAGTACTTTTAAACGGAATTTTTTCGATGTCAGAAATGTCATTGGTCTCGTCAAGAAAGTTCAAGTTGGAGAATGCAAAGAAGAAGGGAAGCAAAGGTGCTAAAACTGCACTTGAACTTTCAGAAAATCCGACGCGCTTTTTTTCTACTGTTCAGATTGGAATAACGTTGATCGGGATTGTGCTTGGTGTTTATAGCGGTGAGAATCTGACAAACGATGTTACTTTGTTTTATACGAAGTTCGAATCTCTCAAACCGTATGCGCATAATCTCGCTGTTGGAACTGTTGTTGTTTTTGTAACGTATCTGTCAATTGTTCTTGGGGAGTTGTTGCCAAAGAGATTAGGTATGACTTTTCCGGAGCCTATAGCAATGATCCTTGCTAAGCCAATGCAGATTCTTTCTTACATCACTGCCCCGTTTGTCTGGCTGTTAACTGCTACCAACGATCTGTTGCTGAGAATTATGGGCATTAAGAAGACTACAGAAAGTAAGGTTTCAGAAGAAGAGATAAAATCAATTATTAAGGAAAGTGCAGATGGTGGTGAGATCCAGGATATCGAGCATAATATCGTAGAACGGGTCTTTGAGTTAGGCGATAGAAAAGTAAATACACTTTTTACACACAGAAGTCAGATGGTGTATTTCGATACGAAAGATACGTGGGAAGAAATCAGCGCAAAGATAAATTCAGAAAAACATTCTGCATATCCTGTTTGTGAAAATAATAACATTGATAATATAGTAGGAATCGTATTATTGAAGGACCTCTTTTCTCCGGAGACAGAAAAAGAATTTGCGATCAAGGATTATCTTAAAGAACCGCTGTATCTGAATGAAAACATTTATGCATATAAAGTTCTTGAGCGTTTTAAAGAAGAGAGAATGCACTATGGTATTGTTATCGATGAATATGGGACTACACAAGGAATAATTACGATGGATGATGTTGTAGATGCATTGGTTGGGAATGTAACAGAGATGGATCAGGACGAATATCAGATCGTTCAGAGGAATGATAATAGCTGGTTGGTCGATGGACAATATTCTGTATTAGATTTTTTAAAATACTTCGATATCAAACTCGAGTTTGAATTGAGTACCCGTTTTACAACTGTAGCAGGATTGATCATTCATATAAATTCAGTATTGCCTGCCATTGGTGACAAAGTGGTTTTTGAAGGATTTGAACTTGAAGTTATTGATAAGGATGGTCATAGAATAGATAAAGTTCTGGTAACGCGTCAACAATAAAAGTTTACATTTAGCATTATGGCTGAAAACAAACTTAAAGACATTATTCAGTGGGATGTTCGTTCCTGGTCAAAAGCGCTCCGGTATTGGGAAGCGAATGTTGACTGGAAGAAGGTTTCTACGGGATTGGAACTAGGTGGCAGAGAAGGCGGACTGTCGCTCTGGATGGCTTTGAAAGGAATGGGAGTAATATGCTCAGATCTGGAAAATGTGAAGCAGTCAGCACAAAAAATGCATCTTCAGTACAATGTTTCCGACAAGATCAGGTATCAGGACATTGATGCAACGGAAATACCTTTTGAAAATCATTTTGATATTGTTGTTTTCAAATCAATTTTAGGTGGAATAGGTCGTGATGATAATTTTGCAATTCAAAAGAAAGTTATTGAAGAGATCTATAAAGCTCTAAAGCCCGGTGGAAAATTATTGTTTGCGGAAAATTTAATTGCATCACCAATACACAGGAAGCTAAGAAAACGTTTTACAAATTGGGGCGAATCGTGGCGATATTTGTCGATTGAAGAAATGAATGTTTTGTTATCAGGGTTTTCATCGTATGAAATGAAGATGACCGGTATTTCAGCAACATTCGGCAGAACAGAAAAGCAACGAAATTTTCTATCTCGTGTAGATGAGATCGTTTTGAATCGGATCAGTCCGGATAAGTGGAAATATATTTGTTATGGGGTTGCGGTAAAGTGACATTAATATTTTCCGCAGAATGCGCAGAAGATCCGCAGAGAAATTACATTAAATGTGGCAATAGCCAGAAAGAATGTAATAGCATCACAGATGAACCTTTAAGCTCCTGAAATTTAGAACACCCCGATCCCAGCGGGATCAAATATCGGTAGAAAATCCGCCATGATCCCAGCGGGATCAAATATCGGTAGAAAATCCGCCATGATCCCAGCGGGATCAAATATCGGTAGAAAATCCGCCATGATCCCAGCG
>JAYUWA010000076.1:0-2366 GCA_043753795.1 Bacteroidota bacterium
CTTTTTAATGGGCTCAGATTTTTCATAGATATCCTTTGCAGAACCTGTAAGAATTTTCTGATAAGCTGATTTATATAATTCACAGACAAGTCCCGAACAATCAATGCCGGTTTTACTTCCACCACTATATCGATAGGGTGTCCCTAGCCATTCGTTTACATAATCGTATAGATATGGATTTGAAATTGATTCAATATTAAAACCTAATTCATTTGAATACTTAAAACATAAGGCAAGCTCTTCCTGCTCGTGATCAATTGCAAGCGATGAATTCTGTCCTGATGAGAACCTGACAGATAAACTGAAAATAAGAAAAAAGACAACAGATCTCATTTCAATATTTGTTAAATGCTTTTTCGTTTCAGCAACATTACATTTTCAACGTGTGTTGTATGCGGAAACATATCTACAGGCTGATATTTCACTACTGAATAAGCTTCATCAAGTATCTGCAGATCTCTTGCCTGTGAAGCCGGATTGCAACTTACGTACACAATTCTTTCAGGTGCTGCTTTTACAATTGCACGAACAACATCTTCATGCATTCCGGATCGTGGTGGATCAGTAATGATCACATCCGGTTTACCATGTTTATCAATGAATTCCGGTGTAAGTGTATCTTTGATATCTCCTGCAAAGAACGAAACATTTTTGATTTTGTTGTAAGCGGCATTTTCTCCGGCATCAATGATCGCATCAGCGATGTAATCTATGCCTGTCACATGTTTCGCTTTGGATGAAACGAAGGATGCAATGGTTCCCGTACCTGTATAAAGATCGTAAACATTTTCAGTTCCAGTCAATCCGGCATACTCCCTGACAATTTTATATAATTCATAGGCCTGAAGTGAATTGGTCTGATAAAATGATTTTGCAGAGATCCGGAAAGTCAGATCTTCCATTTTTTCCTCTATGTAACTTCGTCCATTATATAGTTCAACATTCAGATCGAATATCGTATCGTTTCTTTTTGAATTGATGATATATTGAAGTGAAGTAATTTCAGGAAATGAATTTTTCAGATGATCCATCATCAATGTTCTGCTTTCTTTGTGATCTCGACTGAATACAACTACTACCATCCATTCGCCGGTAGAAGTAGAGCGGATGATGAGATTTCTGAGATAACCTTCCTGACTTCTCGGGTCAAAGAATTCGAAATTATTTTTTAATGCAAAATCTTTTACTGACAATCGGATCTTATTACTAAGATCATCTTGCAGAAAACATTCTTTGATGTCGAGGATTTTATCAAATCTTCCGGGAACATGAAAACCCAGTGCGTTTTGTTCCACATCAAGACCGGAATCAAGATCTTCTTTTGTAAGCCACGCTTTATTTGAAAAAGTATATTCAAGTTTGTTGCGATAGTATCTTGTATTTGCCGAACCTTTGATTGGAACAGCAGGAGGCAATTCAACTTTACCGACTCGTTCCAGTACATCTGTCACATGTTTCTGTTTGTAAAATATCTGTTTTTCGTAAGACATATGCTGCCATTTGCAGCCACCGCAAGTTCCGAAATGTGTACAAAATGGCTGAACCCTGTCGGCCGATGGCGAAATGATATTCACAACACGACCTTCAGCATAATTCTTCTTTTTCCTATAGATCATAACATCAGCCACATCACCAGGAACAGCACCCTCAGCGAAAACCACAAAATTATCGATTCGGGCCAGAGCATTTCCTTCGGAACCCGCCTCTGAAATATTGAGATTTTCAGTTATTTCACCTTTTTTCACATTTTCCATAATGGCGAAAGTAGAGAATGTTCATCAGATTTCACTTGAAAAGCTTATTTTTGCATCATATTATATCGAATCCCCATTTCCCACATTATGAAAACAGTAGTAATTGAAAAGACGTTGACAGAACAGGCAATTGAACGTGAAGACCGTTTTGGAGCTCACAATTATCATCCATTGCCGGTAGTGCTTGAAAGAGGTGAAGGCGTTTATGTTTGGGATGTGGAAGGAAAAAAATATTTCGATTTTTTGTCGGCATACTCTGCTTTGAATCAAGGACATAATCATCCGATGATCGTAAAAGCGTTAATTGATCAGGTTCAAAAACTTGCTTTAACATCAAGGGCTTTTCACAATAACGTGCTTGGCGAGTATGAAGAATATATAACAAATTATTTTGGCTACGACAAAGTTTTGCCAATGAATTCGGGAGCAGAAGGAGTAGAGACGGCTATGAAACTAGCCAGACGTTGGTCGTACGTGAAAAAAGGCATACCTGAAAACAATGCTAAGATCATAGTCTGTGAAGGAAATTTTCATGGGAGAACAATTACGATAATTTCTGCATCTACAGATCCCGATTCATATGGAAAGTTTGGTCCATTTACACCAGGCTTT
>JAYUWA010000077.1:0-7289 GCA_043753795.1 Bacteroidota bacterium
TTCAACTAATGAAACTTGGAGCATTCGATTATGTAACCAAGCCATTATTCCCGGATGAAATTCTTCTTACAATTCAAAAGGCCCTTGATCCGGATGCGAGGTCAGTTCCGGATAAAAAATTGCCGGGAACAAATCATGCACCGGTGAAAAAGTTTGCTTACGGTAAAAGTCCGCAATCTATTGCTCTGCTTAAACAAATTGAGTTAGTAGCGCCAACTAATTATAGCGTAATTATTTATGGTGAAAGTGGTTCAGGAAAAGAAGCCGTTGCTCAAACTATACATAGTCAGTCTGCCAGAGCAGATCAACCATTTGTTGCTATGGATTGTGGTGCCATTTCAAAAGAACTTGCAGGTAGCGAATTATTCGGTCATGAAAAAGGATCGTTTACAGGAGCGCTTGTTACCAAGATCGGTCACTTTGAATTGGCAAATGGCGGAACTCTATTCCTTGATGAGGTTGCAAACTTACCTTATGAAGTTCAAACGTCACTGTTACGAGTAGTGCAAGAGAAAAAAATCCGCCGCATAGGTTCAAACAAAGAAATTAATATCGATGTCCGCCTGATCATTGCAAGTAATGAAAATCTTGCAGAAGCATGTCGAAGAGGAAAATTCAGGGAAGATCTATATCACCGATTCAACGAATTCCATATCACAGTTCCGCCACTCAGAGAGAAAACGGATGAGATCATGATGTACGCAGATTTCTTTTTGAATCAGTCGAATGAAAATCTTGGAAAAAAGATTCATGGATTTGAAGATGAAGTGAAACAACTCTTCCAGCAATATCCTTGGCACGGTAACCTTCGTGAATTGAAAAATGTTGTTAAACGTGCAGCCTTGTTGACAGAAGGTGATATAATTAAAGCACAATCAGTTCCTATTGAAATCTCTCATCACACACGTTTGAGCTTTGATGATTCTCCTGTTGTAAGAAATCTGGTAGAAGAGGAACATTCAACTTCATCAGAGATTCCAAATTTAAAGTCAGCGGCTCGTGAAGCAGAATATGAAACGATTATTAAAGTATTGAAGCAAGTAAATTTCAATAAAAGTAAAGCAGCGAAAATTCTGAATATTAACAGAAAGACTTTGTATAATAAAATTAAAGATTACGATCTTTAAAATCAGAAAAAATTCTGTTGATGATGAAACAAATAAAAATATTGGTTGTTGATGATGATGAAGATGATTTCGTTTTATTGAAAAGCTATTTCAATGAAATAGCTACATATGAAATTGAATTGGCCTGGACTCCGAATTACAATAACGCCTTAAGTGAAATGATAGGTAATATGCACGACCTGTATTTCATTGATTATTTGATGGGAAAACATACAGGTCTTGAATTATTGGAATCAGCAATTTCCGGTGGATGTACCAAGCCAACGATCATACTGACCGGAAAAGGTAGTTACAAGATAGATGTTAAAGCGATGGAGTTGGGAGCTTCTGATTTTATGGTTAAAGCCGAAGTCAATACAGAAAAGCTTGAACGAAGTATTCGTTACACTATCGAAAGAAGTGAAAGCCTGCGAGCATTGACAGAAAGTGAAAACAAGTACAGAACAATCTTTGAATCATCACGCGATATGATCTATATCACAGATGAGAATGGGAAATTTCTGGAAGTTAATGATTCTGTCACCCGTATTTTTGGTTATAAGATCAATGAAATAATGGAAAAACCGGTTTCTGTTCTTTATCAAAATGATGAGGACCGTGAAAAGTTATTGGCTGCCATCAAACTTACAGGTTCAATTTACAATTATGAAGTGGGACTCAAAGATATTAATAACGATAAAAAGTATTGTCTTATTTCTGCAACGATGCAGAATCTGGAGAATGGACATTTTATTATTCGAGGTATCATTCATGACATAACACGACGTAGAAAAATTGAACGTGATCTTGCCATGGCCGAAAAACTGGCTTTGACAGGAAGAGTCTCAAGAATGCTTGCTCATGAAGTTCGAAATCCATTAACAAATATCACTTTGACAGTTGAACAACTGGAGTATGAAGTAGCTAATGCTGAATTCGAATTATATTTTAGCATGATCCGGAGAAATTGCAACAGAATTAATGACCTCATAAATGAGTTGTTACTTTCAACAAGACCACAGGAAGTTGTTAAAAGTAAGTTTGGAATTCATAAAATACTTGATGACGCTCTGGCTCTTGCTATGGATCGTGCAAAACTTAAAAACGTAAAAATTACACGTCAATATACAAACAATCTTTGTGATGTTATGGTTGATGAGGTTAAGTTCAGGACTGCAATTCTGAATATTCTGATGAATGCAATTGAGGCAGTTAATCCAGAAGGTGGAATGATCCAAGTCCGAACAATGAAAAAAGATAATAGATGCATTATAGAAATCATTGATAATGGAATTGGTGTCCCCCCTGAAAATATAAGTAAGTTGTTTGAACCATATTTCACTGCTAAAGAAGGTGGCGTTGGATTGGGACTTGCAACAACTCACAATATAATTCAATCGCATGAAGGAACTATTGATGTGGAATCAGAAGTTGGTAAGGGAACAAAACTTATTATCGGAATAACTATTTAACCCTAATAAAATCAGAAGAATGAAAGTGCTCGTAATTGATGATGAACTGCAGATCCTGGAAATGATCTCTAAAATACTAACAAGGAACGGATACGAGGTTGTAGCAGTCTCCAATTTGACTGATGCATCCAAGGAGCTGCAGAAGAAGGGTTGGGACATAATAATAACTGATGTCATGATTCCTTACAAAGGAGGATTTGAATTGGTTGAAGATATTAAATCACGTAGCCAGACGCCGGTAATTATTATAACCGGAATGAGTGAAGATGTTTTAAAAGCAACTGTTCATAAAGCTGATATGCTTTTTCAAAAACCTTTCAATGGTGTCGATCTGCTTGAAGGTGTAAAAAAACTTACACAGGAACGCGCTTTCTGAAATATTTTTAGTTAAGAAAAGTTAGCATAAACTTATGCTCTAGAATAATTTTGTTTTATTTCTTTCAATTTAACACCTTTTTCTTTAATTTCAAAATGGCACACCTTTTTAAATATTGAGATACTGAGTAATAAATTACAATCCATTTAATAAACTCCATTCAATATGAAAACTATCATAACATTAATTTCTTGTACAGCCTTTTCATTTTATGTAATGTCGCAAGATCCGAAAGTGATTCAAAAGCAAGAACCAAATCCTAACATCGAGAAGTATTGTTCTGAATTACGTGATTCAGGTGTAATAGTAATTGTAAGAGGAGGAAAGGAGATTTTAGAGGATGTCACACTGGCAAATGGCGTAACACTTAAAATGAATGGAGTTGTCGCGAAAAAAGACGGAACATCTTTCATCTTAAAAAATGGCGAATGCATTGACACTCTTGGAAATTTGATTCAAGCAATGGGAAGAATTGATAACATCGAAAGAAAATAATTTCACTAATTCATAAAAAAATACCAATGAATCTGTTCTATAATCCAACACTAAATGAGCTCAATTCACTTATTGATAAATTTGTGAATGAGCCAACTCTTACTCACTTGACTGTTGATAACGATGGTGAGGTATTGTTGATCTCTGATAACGGAGAACTGACTAAAAAGCTTGATAAGTTTAAATTTTATGTGCGGGATCTCAAAATGCAGAAATGCATTCGTACAGGAAGTCTGAAAGATACCAAATTGCTGAGAATGTTGTACAATCGCCTGATGTATTCCTGGAGAAAAGATCTCAGAGGAAACTTAGGAGATTTAATTATCAATCCGTTGAATATGCAGATCGCTTCCTGATCTATGGATTATGGAATTCAGATCATAAAATTATTTATCATTGCTCTGCCGGTGGCATGTGTTTCATGGACATGGACGCACGAAGATCTATTCAAGGAGTCAAGAGAATGGTTGAAAAATTTAGCTAGCTCCAAGGACTCTCTATTAAGACGGAAGTTTGTTTATATTCTGTTTTGTGAGTACTGTTTCAGTTTCTATGTAACCGCAGCTTTTCTTATTATAACCCGATTTCAATTACTATATACTGATTGGAGAGGCTATCTGATCGCTGAACTTGCTCTAGTATGGATTGCAAATCTATACATGAATATACATTTTGCATTGCGTATCGATATTCGGAAAAAGGGAGTTGAAGCAAAAGTTGAAGAACGAATATTGGGAGCTGATAGTGAAAAAAAAGTATAGAAATAATAAGGGGAATTCTCTATAGAGTATTCTCTTCAGAGTTCTAATATTATCATTATTCATATTATTTCTGAAACAGCTTCTTAAAATATCATTTAAAGTTGCCGGAATTTCCGTTGTTTTGCTGTTGCTCTTATTGTCTAAAGAATGTCAGGCTCAAAAAACACCTAAGGGTAAACCCACCAAACAAGAAGAGAAAGTTGATTCATTAAAATTTTACAGATCGATTGAACGTTTTTCGAAGAAGAAGGGTAAACTGACCTATAAGATCTTTAATTCTATTTTCGATCTTAATAAAACTGAGTTTGCAGATACAGCAAAAAAAGCTGAAGCAACTTATAAGCGATACAAAGACAAGATCATAAGAAGTATTAATATTTCTACGCTTGATCCATTTGGATTTGATATTAGGGATACAGCAATTCGTCCAAGAAGTTTCTTTCAAAAGGCCGGAAATGCAATTCATATAAAATCCACACAATTTGCAATTCGCAACCAACTGCTTTTTCGCAAATATGATAAGCTCGATCCTGTTAAAATCAGAGAGTCGGAAAGGTTGTTGAGAAAAACGTTATTTGTTAAGGATCTGAAAATACAGGTTCGTAATGTTAAAGGCACTGATAGCGTTGATGTTTACATCCTCGAGCAAGACTTGTGGACGATCGTTGGTGGCATTGATGTACTTGGAGAAAAAACATCAGCAACGCTTGAAGACAGAAATTTTCTAGGGTTAGGTCATAATTTCAGAAATCAATTAATTTATTTTCCCGGTGATGGCAAAAAGTATGTTATGGGAAGTTACTTTGTCCCGTCAATAAAAAATACATATATATCCTCAGCAGTCTACTTTAATTCAAGTCCGGATACATTTACAAATGGAATTGGAGTCAACCGTCCATTCTTTTCCCCGCTAACAAAATGGGCCGGAGGATTAGATTATTTCTTCAGAGGCTCTAATGTTACTACAGGTGGTGCACTTGTAGAATCAAACCTGGGATTGCGATACAGTGATTTTGATGTTTGGTTGGGTAGAAGTTTTCCAATGGACAGATCTGAAAATGAAGAAGGGGAGAAAACAAATTTTATTTTAACAGGCCGCTATTACAATCATAACACCACACGAAATTCATTGGCTGATATTGATACAAATGGTGTAAGTGGGGATTCAAAATTGTATTTGACAAGTTTTGGTTTGTCCAGACGGTCATACTATCGCGATTATTTTATTTATCGATACGGAATACCGGAAGATGTACCTGCGGGTAGTATTCTTCAGTTTCTTGTCGGCTTTGAAAACGCACCAAACTCAAATAGAATGTATACAGGTATTCAGGCTGCACTAGGTAATCACTTTGGAAAATTTGGTTACGTTTCATTGAGTGTAGCGTATGGAAATTTTTGGAATCACGGGAATGTAGAGCAAGGAGTTGTAAGTACTTCCATTGGCTATTTTTCAAATTTGATCACAATAGGAAACTGGAAACTCCGTCAATTTGCAAAAGGAACTATTATATATGGAGTCAAGCGTAGAGTAGGCGAAATAGTTAGCATCAATGAAGAGAATGGAATCAAAGGTTTCGTTGGAGTGATTCCTGATGTAACTAATAAAATCGTTTTTCAACTTCAGTCGCAATTATATCTTCCATATAATTTAATCGGCTTTCGCTTTGCACCGTTTGTCTATTGGAACGTTGGAATGGTTGGTGATAATGTTTCACCTTTTATTCAGAATAGATTTTATCAGGCAATAGGTCTTGGACTACTTCTGAAAAATGAATTACTTGTTTTTAATACCTTTCAATTCTCAATTGGTTTCTATCCATATATTCCTGGGAATGGCTATAATGTCCTTAAGTTTAATCCAGTTCGAACATATGACTTCGGATTCCGTGATTTCGAATTTGCCAAACCCGCACCGGTATCATTTCAATAACACATAATAAATTTAATCTTCATTTAAATGAAAAGTAAGAAATCACTCTTTAAAATTGGCCTTGTAATTTTGCTTTTATTGGTAGTGGCAGTCGTCTTTGTCCCTGTCTTTTTTAAAAAGCAAATAAAAAACTATTTGATCCAGCAGTATAATGATTCACAGAATAATTATATTCTTAAGATCAAAGACCTTGAACCCTATTTATTTTCAGGAAGTGTGAAGCTCTATGACATTGATCTGAGAAGTAAAAACAAAAATGCGCCAACAGCACTTTCTAATTTCAAAGCTTCTTCTGTAACAATCAGTAATGTTTCATTTTTCCGTCTGTTAAAGGGGAATGGCTTTCATGCGGGAAAAGTACAAGTTGAGTCACCGGAAATTATTATGAGTCGAATAGAAAAGTCCCTCGCAGATACTATTCAGAACGATACTGCACAGAAAGAAATGCCCGATATATTTTTTTCTGAAATTGAAATTGCAAATCCTAAGTTCTCTTATTTCTCTGAAATCAATGATTCATTTCCGCTGGTTAAAACCGAAAACGGAACTATATTCATCGGTAACTTCACATTTAACGACTTAAAACCTGGCGAACAATTTTCAGCGAAGAATCTTTGGTGTGAACTAGATGACATCAACTATCTCACTCAAGATAGTTTATATACAATCAGCATCTCTAAACTTAATCTTTCCTATTCAGATTCACTGCTATCAATTGACTCATTGAATGTAATTCCAAACTACAGTAAAGAAGAATTCGGACAAAAGGCCGGTAAGCAAATTGACCGGATTGCGTTGCAAGCCTCTATGTTGAAATCAACTTCTTTCGATGCCAAGTACTTTACAGAAATTCAGGCTGTACGTTCCGGGTTGATCACGATATTTTCTCTCAATCTTGAAGCCTACCGCGATAGAAACATTGATAGAAAAGTTGAGTATCCGGGGTTCCTTCAAAAGCTGATCAGTGATATAAAATTCCCTCTTGAAATCGAAAAAATGATTATTGAAAATGGATCTGTAACTTATCAAGAATTAAAAGCAGGAAATCAGAAAGCCGGCTCAATTTCTTTCGATAATCTTAAAACCGAGATCCTAAATATTTCAAATCAATCATTTGAGGATACTTTATTTGTAAACTCTACCTGC
>JAYUWA010000078.1:0-2355 GCA_043753795.1 Bacteroidota bacterium
GTATCCATCCGACCAACTACACCTAATCTTCTCTAAAACTATTTATTTTTCTCGAATGTTGAATGCTTAAGGCAACAATTCTTCCAGGCGATTGGCTGGAAAGTCTGGCAGCACTTCGAAAAGATTTTTAAAGTATGCAAAAGGATCTATGCCTTTTATTTTGCATGTTCCTACGAGCGAATAAATCATTGCTGCGTTTTCTGCTGAGTCATGCGAGCCGGCGAACAAATAATTTTTTCTTCCTAATGCAAGCGGTCGAATAGAATTCTCGACTAAATTATTGTCTATCTCCAGTTTTCCATCGCCTGCATAGATCATTAATTTTTCCCAACGCGTTAGTGAATAGGAGAGCGCTTTACCTATCGCGCTTTTCGGTGGAACTTGTGTGATGTTTTCTTTCAACCACAGATGAAAAGATTGTAAGACCGGTAGTGATTCTTTTTGACGTAATTCATAGCGCTGCTGGTGAGATAAATTTTCTTCTCGTGCACGACGTTCCACTGCATATAACTTTTGAAATTCAGTCAAAGCATATTCAGCCAGTTTGGGCTTATTCTTTCTGGCCTGATCAAAATATCTTCGTGCATGCGCCATGCAATGAATGAGTGAAATCGTTTTACTATCGAAACGCTCATACGTTCTCCATCCATCAACCTGTAAATGTCCTTCAAAGTTTTTTAATATTGTAGTTGGGCCTTCTCTCCCTCGACCTTTTCGGTAATCAAAAAGTACTGATCTATTAATGGGATCCCGATAGACCCAATAATATCCTAAATGGATTTTCAATTCCTTTTTGTTTCGATCCAATACTTTGACCGGAGATTCGTCGGCTTGTAAGTAATTTGTGCAAAGAAATTTATTTTTATGCATTTCAAAAAGAGGGGCGATCAGATCACAACCTTTAGAAACCCAATCCGACATCGTTGAACTCGGTATTTCTACACCTAGTCGCTTGAGCTGTTCGATCTGACGATTCAATGGCGTGTGATCAACATACTTTGAGATAAATATCCATGCAAGTAGTGCAGGCCCCGGAATTCCTTTTTCTATTGGGAACGATGGAAGCTGGCCGATGATCACACCTTCTCCTTGCGGGAGTGCGTATTTGGGACGAATAAATTTTTTGACAAACAATTGTCCCGGATCAAGTTCAAGTTGTTCGGTAACTTCTTCTCCGATGCGAACCAGACCTGTTGTATCGTAATCGGGTTCAATCACAATTTCTACTCTCGGTAAATGATCCGACAGCGGAACTCTTCCCTTGTGTTCTGATTTTTTGGACGGAGTTTTTCTTTCGTAAGTGATCGTTTGCTTTTTTCCTTCTTCTTCCTGCTCTTGAACTTCTACATCTAATGCCAGTGGAAGTTGTCCTGGTAAAACTACAATCGGTGCAAACCGCTCTGACTTTTTTCCGTATACCGTGCGAAGGAGTTGATCTAATTGATGCCTTAATTTTTCATTCTGAGAAGAAAGTTTTTCAAGTTGAAGATCCTTCTGCTGAATAATATCTAAAAGCGCAGCTACGTCCGAACTATTTTTCTCTTGTATCACGAGTGTAAAGATACAAATCAAAAATAATTTGCAGATATAATATGAAATTTATTTACAAATTATTTTATTTTTTCATTCACAATTCACGAAGCATTTTTCATTTTATATCGCAGCCGGTGTTTGATTGATGAAAGGTGAATTCCTTCCAGAATAAATTGGACTTGCTGTGCTGTGATTTCATTCGATAAAGAACCGACAGGCAATTCAAAAGTTCCTTTCTCCAATCGTTTGTGACAGATCATAAATCCGTCACCTTGCCAGAGTAATATTTTTATCAGGTTGCGCGGACGATTGAAAAACAAAAACACATCACCATGGAGTGGGTCCAGTTTAAAATGGGATTCTACTAACCCTGATAAGCCATCGAAACCCTTGCGCATATCACAATCCGATTGATAAATGAAATAGCGATATCGGCTACTGAAAGAGAGAATCATTTTTTAAGCAACGCTTGAAAAAATGAAACATCAAGTGACTTATAAAAACGAATCGTCACACCGATTTCCGTTTTCACTTCTGCAAACAGTCCATCTTGGTCAGGAATTGCCACTTGAGTAAAAATCTTTTCTTGTTTGACAACTCCTTCGATGCGCTCCTTTTCAAACCAGCTCACAAGAGTATAATACTTGATTCCGTTTTGCTCAGCAAATTTTATTTTGCTCAATCCGCTCTCTTTGCAACGCTGAATGATTGCTTTTTTCTCTTCATCCGTAAATCGTATACGGGAATTTTTTGTATCTTCCATTGCTCTTTTTAGTTAGAGCGCTAAGAAACATGTTTCAACATTGTGAAAAAATATGGGGT
>JAYUWA010000079.1:0-7281 GCA_043753795.1 Bacteroidota bacterium
GAGGAGTAATCTTGTCTACCAGGTGTGAGACCTGGTAGGCACCTTTCTCACCAGGACAGAGTCCTGGTTTTTACAACGACAACACCTCTGCAATCTTCAACAATTGATAAGGAAATTCCTTCTTCCCATTTACTACATCAGAATAAGAAGTAAAAGTGATTTGGTCATTGATAACACCTACCATTTCATTCGATCTTCCTTCAAGCAAACCTTCAACTGCAGATACACCTAACCGACTTGCAAGAACTCTATCGGCACAAGTTGGTGTTCCGCCTCTTTGCATATGTCCCAGTACACTCACCCGAGTATCATACTGATTGAATCTTGCTTTCACTTCCTTTGCAATTTCATATGCACCACCGGCAACATCACCTTCAGCTACGATTACGATCATTGATGATTTTTTTCTTTCCCAACCGCGATCTAAAATTTTTACGATCTGCTCGATCTTAGTATCCGTCTCAGGAATCAGAACCGCTTCTGCTCCACTTGCTATGCCACTGTAAATTGCAATCATTCCGGCATCTCTTCCCATCACTTCAATAAAAAATAAACGATTGTGCGACGCAGCTGTGTCTCTGATCTTATCTACTACCTCTACAACTGTATTCAAAGCCGTATCAAAACCTATTGCAGAATCAGTTCCAAAAATATCGTTATCGATCGTCTTCGGAATTCCAATTGAAGGAATCGGAAATTCTCTGCTGAAAATTTCTATCCCTCTGAAAGATCCATCGCCGCCTATTACTACCAATGCTTCAATGCCTTCCTTAGACAAATTTTCATTTGCTTTCCTTCTGCCTTCAGGAGTTTTAAATGCTTCACTTCTTGCTGTCTTTAAAATAGTACCACCTCTCTGAAGAATGTTACTTACGCTATGGGAAACCAACGGCATAAATTCACCTTTGATCATACCTTCATAACCTTGCATGATTCCTGTTACTTCAACCCCATTGTGAATCGCACTTCTGACTACTGCTCTGATAGCAGCATTCAAACCAGGACAATCTCCTCCTGTTGTTACTACGCCTATTTTTTTATACTGCTTCATTATTGTCATCCTTGATCTTGTGAATTTTTTTTGTTCCGCGGTAAAGTTCATATTTCAGCATTCTGCATTCAAGTGCTCCGTTGTACAGTTGAATCTTCGCAGTTGAATGCAATCCGATATTTTTTGCCGCATCTCTATTTGCTGTCAATACCCAAGCAGTACTTCCTGAAAATTTCGATTTCAATTGATCACCGATATTCTTATACAATTTGAAAAGATCATCATCAGTGATCCTTCCACCGTATGGCGGATTGGTTACTATCGTCTGAACAGTTTCCTTTGGAGTGTAATCTTCAAATGGCATTGCATGAAAATCAATATCGTTCAATACACCTGCTTCCTTTGCATTCTCTGTTGCATTGCGAATTGCCTGATGCGACTTATCAATTCCGGTAATTGTAAAGTCAATATTTGGTTTTTCATTTTGCTTGGCTTCGTCGAGTAACGACTTCCACAATTCTGCGTTATAATCATTCCATCGTTCAAAACCGAATTCATTCCTGAAAATTCCGGGTGCAATATTTCTTGCCATCATTGCCGCTTCAATTACAAGTGTACCGCTTCCGCACATCAGATCAGTGAAATTACTTGCTCTGTCCCATTTGCTGAGCATAATCATTCCGGCGCCTAATGTTTCATTCAATGGCGCTTCGCCTTGCTGTGAACGGTAACCTCTTTTGTGAAGTGAATCACCGGAACTGTCAAGTGATACAGAGGCCACGTTCTGATGAATGTGAATATTGATCCGGACTTTTGGAAAACGAAGATCTACATTCGGTCGCTCACCGGTTTTATCCCGGAACTGATCGACAATTGCATCTTTCGTTTTTAAAGAAATGTACAAGGTATGCGTCAATGTTGAATAAGATGTGACTGCATCAACAGCAAGAGAATCTTTTTCTGTCAGATATTCACTCCAGTCAATCTTCTTAATTTCATCGTATAGTTGTTGCTCATTCCCGGCAGGAAATGTTTTTATTGGTTTCAGAATTCGTAATGCAAGTCTGCTATACAAATTAGCCCGATACATCGTTTCTATGTTTCCTTCGAAATGAACAATACGTGTACCTTTTTTTAAATCTGTTGCTCCAACTTTGTTTAGTTCTTCAACTAATAAGTCTTCAAAACCAAAAGAGGTTTTTGCAGACATTGGAAATTTGTCGTTTTGTTTTGTCATTCAATTAGCCCTTTGTCAGCCATCCTTTTTTGTAGAAGAAAATGATCTGACCAATTACAATTAATACCATTACTCCGCATACAATTAAGTATCCATGCGGCGAATATAACTCAGGCATATTCCAAGGAAGAACCTTCCCTGTTGCCGGATCTTCACGCGAAAAATTCATTCCATATAACCCTACTATAAATGTCAGCGGAATGAATATGGTCGAAATGATCGTCAAGACTTTCATAACCTGATTCAATTTGAAACTCACAGAGGAATGATAAACATCCATCAACGATGCTGTGATCTCTTTATAACTCTCAATCAGGTCAAGCAATTGAATACAATGATCATAAGAATCCCTGAAGTAAACTTTTGTTGCATCCGAAATATGTGTGAACGCAGATCTGATTATATCATTCATCTTATCACGTTCACTCCAGATAATTCTCCTTAAAATAACAAGTTCCCGCTTTGTATCCAATACCCTGTTCAAAGAATCGCGTGTTGGATTGGCTAACAACTCGTCTTGCAGATCATCCAAACGATCACCGATCTTTTCAAGAATAGGATAAAAATTATCAATAGCAATATCCATTAATGAATAAAGGAGATAATCTGGTCCCGATTTACGCATATTTCCTTTGCCATTTCGGATCCGATCGCGGACAGGCTCTAATGCATCTTCGTACTTATCCTGAATAGTGATCACAAAATTAGACCCTAAGAATAAACTTAATTGATCATTGATCAAAAGTCCTTCCTTTTCGGAGATTATTCTTGAGATAAAAAAAACATGGTCCTTGAACTCTTCTGCTTTTGGACGTTGATAAACATTTACAACATCCTCCATCTGTAATCGATGAATTCCAAAACAATCCGCTAACTGCTCAAGAAAATTTTTATTTCCAAATCCTTTGATATCGAACCAATGACATTTGTCCGGAAATGAATTCAATTGATTTCTAATATCGTTTACATCTGCCAGCTCCTTCTCAATAAACTCATTCTGACTGTATGAAAACGAAATTATTCTCAACTCCAGTGCATCAGAGGGAATGACTATTGCACCCGGGGCTGTGCCCGGAGGAGAATGTCGAACTTTTCTTGCCTTAACTCGATTATGTTGTCTTTTCATTTCTGGTGCTATTCCTTCGAACGCTTAAAAGTAAAACTTAGTTTTGGATAAATCAGCTATGAAGAAAAGAGTTATCAAATACTTCGTATCGATATCTGTTACAATCAGAAAAATAGTTAATTTAGCCCCTGAATATGAGTGATAGCATAACCAAAGCCAAACCCGTTGTTGTAGAACCGGACGAAACTAAAGAATGGTTCGAAACCTGGTTCGATTCACCCTATTATCACATCCTTTATAAAGACCGGGATGAGAAAGAAGCTGAACTTTTTCTGGACAGTCTCATTTCATTTCTTTCCCTCAAACCGGATTCGAGAATTCTGGATGTTGCTTGTGGCAAAGGCCGGCATTCGATCTACTTGAATAAAAAAGGTTTCGCCGTAACTGGGTATGATCTTTCAGAAGAAAGCATTGCACACGATAAGCAATTTGAAAACGACAAACTTGAATTTTATCTGCACGATATGCGCGAGATCTTTCGTTCAAATTACTATGATGTCGTCGTGAACTTATTCAGCAGCTTTGGGTACTTTGAAAAAGAACGTGACAATGTCAGATGTCTCATTTCTCATGCTACTGCATTAAAACCTGATGGGATTTTTATCTTTGATTACTTCAACTGTAGTAAAATAGTTTCTACAGGTGAAGTTACACTCGATAAAACCGTGGATGGAATTAATTTTCAGATCAAAAAAACATTCGTAGGTAATACTGTACATAAAACCATTGAATTTAGTGACAAAGGTAATCAATTTCATTTTGAAGAACGATTAATGCTCTTCAGTAAAAATGACATGATACGATTCTTTGAAAAAGCCGGCCTACATATTATCAGTACTTTTGGCAATTACGATCTGGCTCCATTTCATCAAGATAATTCAGACCGATTGATATTAATAGCGAAAAAAAAATCAAGATAGCATGCCTTTGTACGCCTACCTCCTGCTCTTCGGAACAATTGTCTTAAGTGGACTGTCTTTTTTTGCTTTCAAAACAGTTGGAGCAAAGCAATTAAAATTACTACTGGCCTTCAGTGGATCATATCTTTTTGCACTTACTGTTCTGCATCTGATACCTGATGTTTACCACAATGGCGATCATTCGATTGGTATTTTTATTTTCATTGGATTCTTTCTGCAAATTTGCCTGGAATTTTTCTCTGAAGGAATTGAGCATGGACATATCCATGTTCACAAACACCAGAGTGCAGCATTTCCTTTGGGCATGATGCTCGGTCTTTGCTTACATAGTTTTCTGGAAGGAATGCCATTGATACAGAAATTTCAGGAATCCAATACGCAGCGTTCATTACTGACAGGAATAATATTGCATCATATTCCGGTTGCTGTCGCTTTAATGAGCATGCTGATGCAATCAGGTGTTAAGAAACTTACCGCTATTTCTTTCCTTGTAATATTTGCAGCAATGGCACCTGCAGGCGCACTCAGCAGTTATCTGATCAGTACCGGTGACATAGAAAACCTTCCTCGCTTTTTTAACCAGATGATGGCCATCGTGATCGGGATCTTTTTACACATTTCAACAACAATCTTATTTGAAACCTATGAGCACCATCGGTTCAATTATTTGAAATTGTTGATCATTTTGCTTGGGGGATTGCTTGCGTTTCTTTCTTGAAAATGGTGAGAGTGAAGTGAAAAGAATTGGAATGAAGTGAAGTGGATTGAAGTGAAATTAAGTGAAGTGAAAAGAAGTGGAATGAAGTGTAAAGAAGTGAAATACACCCCTACATTTTTCACTTCATTTCACTTCATTTCACTTCATTATACTTCTTTATACTTCTTTATACTTCTTTATACTTCATTTTTTTGCTTCATTTTTTTTCGCTTCATTCCAATACACATCCATTTCTTCAAGTGTCATGTCGCTGAGGCTTTTCCCGTTTTTCTTAGCGGCCTCTTCTAAATATTGAAAACGGTAAATGAATTTTTTATTTGTTCTTTCCAAAGCTTCATCGGGATTGATGTTTTTGAAACGACCAAAGTTGATAAGACTGAAAAGCAGATCTCCGAATTCTTCTTCCATGTGTTTCTGGTCGCCGGCATCAGCAGCTTGTTTGAATTCTCCTAACTCCTCTTCTACTTTCTCCCACACCTGATGCGGTTCGTCCCAGTCAAATCCAACTCCTCTTGCTTTTTCCTGAATGCGCATGGCTTTGACCATTGCCGGAAGTGAACGTGGCACTCCGGAAAGAACAGATTTATTTCCTTCTTTCAATTTCAATTGCTCCCAGTTACGTTTTACATCTTCTTCATTCTCTACTTTCACATCGCCATAAATGTGTGGATGACGATAAATCAGTTTCTCGCATTGTGCATTGATCACTTCTGTTATATCAAACACCTTTTGTTCTTCAGCGATCTTAGCATAAAAGACCAGATGCAACATAAGGTCACCAAGTTCTTTTTTGATGGACTGCATATCGTTTTCAATAATCGAATCAGCTAATTCATAAGTCTCTTCAATCGTCAAATGGCGCAGACTATCAATTGTCTGTTTCATGTCCCAAGGACACTTCGCTCTCAACTCATCCATGATTGTTGCCAATCGCTCAAACGCTACTGCTCTGTCTGTCATATCCTGATTTTAGTGAATCAAAAATGCATATTTAATTTCGCATTTGCTGCAACAAAACTACCTGCTTCTTGTTATTAATGAACGAACTAATCAACATGAGTGTAAAAAACCTTGAATTCAAACATCACCTTCCGATCGACATCAAAACTGCGTGGGCATTCTTCAGCGATCCTGCAAATCTTTCAAAGATCACTCCACCGGAAATGAATTTTATCATTCACACCGACACAAAAAATAAACCGACCTACGGCGGACAAATGATCGTTTACACTGTTTCACCGCTATTCAATATTCCGATGAACTGGGTCACAGAGATCACCCATGTTCACGAACCACATTTCTTCGTCGATGAACAACGAAAAGGTCCATACAAAATGTGGCACCATCAGCATCACTTCAAAGAAGTCGATGGTGGCGTAGAGATGACAGACATTTTACACTATGAAATTCCTTTCGGCTTTGTCGGAAATTTTCTGAATACTCTTTTCATCGAAAAAAAAATAAAAGCAATATTTGAATTCAGAACAATCGCTTTAGAAAAATTTTTTAAATAATTGAAATATTACCGACTAAAATATTCTTCTTAAATACCATTTATAAAAAAAGTGACGACCAAATAGGCGTCACTTTAAAATTATATCATTAGTTATTGAATAACCATTCACTACATTACTCGTTATTAGTTCAACTTATAAGGCACCACCAACTGAAACTCCGGTATTCTAACATAAAACTGTTTGCTATCGATCAGTCTTTCCATCAGATAACTTCCATACATTTTTCCGATCTCTGAATCTAAATTACATCCGGAAATATATTGATACGCTTCACCGGTTCCTATGATTGGTTTTTCTCCGATTACTCCTTCACCTTCTACCTGACGATTCGTTGCATTTGAATCGATGATGAACCAGTTGCGTCGACAAAGTCGTATGGAGTATTCACTGTTATTAGTGATCGTTATTCTGTATGCAAAAATGTGTTGACTTTGATCGGCATTACTTTGATCCGGTCTGTAGTAGACTTCCACACTTACTTTCACGCCTGATGTTACCTGGGTAATCATATATCTGTTATTATGAAATCAAATATATAAAACAGATAGGCATTTCTGTAAGATTTTTGATAAACTATCGTATTTGGGAGGTAAATCGATGTTAATTGACGAGGAGATGGACCGGGATTTTCAAGATTTTAAGGATTTTAGGGATTTTAGGGATTTTAGGCTGTGTAAGATTTTTGATTAATTTGAATATAAAACTATAGAACGGTCATTCGTGACCTGAAAAAACACAATATTGCCGGATTGCCGGGATTTTAAAGTTGAAG
>JAYUWA010000080.1:0-7276 GCA_043753795.1 Bacteroidota bacterium
TATTTCGTTACAGACAGTTGAATACAATGAACCGGTTTTGATAAACGGAGTCAGGATCACACTTCACCCTGCCGGACATATCATAGGTTCTGCGCAGATCAGAATTGAAAGTAAAGGTAACGTCTGGGTTGCTTCAGGTGATTACAAACTCGAAAACGATAAATTCTGTACACCCTATGAAAGTGTTGCATGCAATACATTCATCACCGAATCTACATTTGGTTTGCCAGTATATAACTGGAAACCCCAACAGACTATTTTCAACGAAATAGAAGAATGGATCAGCGAAAATAAACTAAAAGGAAAAACAAGTATTCTGATGGGATATTCTTTGGGTAAAATGCAACGGATACTTCATAACCTAAAATTAAATGATGAGCCAATTTATGCTCATGGGGCGATCTATATAGTAAATGAAACACTGAGAAAGAATGGCTACAACTTACCGGAACTCACGCCGGTTACAAAAGAAATGGATAAGAAACTTTTTCAAAATGCGCTTGTAGTTGCTCCACCTTCGGCTGACAATACACCGTGGTTGAAAAAATTCACACCATATAGTATTGGATATTGCTCCGGCTGGATGGCAGTGCGTGGAGCTAAGAACAGGCGAGCTATTGACAGAGGAATTGTTTTGAGCGATCATGCTGACTGGAAAGAATTAAATAAAGCTGTTAAAGAATGCGGTGCTGAAAAAGTTTATGTGACTCATGGATCCACAGATGTTTTTTCGAAATGGTTGAATGAAAATGGAATTGAAGCGGGAGAAGTTTCAACAATGTATGGAACAACAGAAGAAAAAGAAACGGAATCTTTTATTGATGCTATATGAAAGATTTCGCAAATTTATTTCTGGCACTAGACCGAACGAATAAGACAAATGAAAAACTTGTTGCTATCAAGAATTATTTTGAAAAAGTGGATGAAAAAGACAAGATCTGGGCATTGGCGCTTTTCACCGGAAGAAGACCTTCCTTTAAAATCAACAGCGCGCTTATTCGACAATGTGCAAAGGAAGAATCCGGTATTCCCGAATGGCTATTTGCTGAAGGCTACAATGCTGTCGGAGATCTAGGTGAAACGATTTCATTGATCCTTCCTGAGTATACTATTAAACAAAATCCGAATCTGCTTTCATACTGGTTCGATCTTTTACTTTCGAATAGAACTAAAACTGATGAAGAGAAGAAGGCGTTCATCAAGAGTTGCTGGCAAAAACTTACGCGTTATGAAATTTTTGTGTTCAACAAAGTGATGATGGGAAGTTTTCGGATCGGTGTTTCGCAAACTTTGATTGTTCGTGCGCTTGCCGATCTTGCAAATGTTGAGCCCGGTATGATCTCACATAAATTAATGGGAAATTGGGATCCCCAATCCATAAGTTTTAATGACTTGACCGGTGATTCAACAATGACCGACTTTTCACGGCCTTATCCATACTACTTAGCCTACCCTATAGAAAATGGTCCTGAAAGTTTAGGTAATGAAAATGAATGGACAGCAGAATGGAAATGGGATGGAATCCGGTCACAGATCATAAAAAGAAATGACGAGCTTTTTATCTGGACCAGAGGTGAAGAATTGGCGACAGACAAATTTCCTGAACTACATTTTTTGAGAGACACTTTAGATAATGGTACTGTACTGGATGGTGAAATTGTTTCGTATTCTGATGGTCGACCACTACCTTTTAACTTACTTCAAACCAGGATAGGGCGTAAAAATATTACCAAGAAAGTCATGAGTGATGCTCCTGTTGCATTTATTGTTTACGACATTCTTGAATTTAATCATAACGATGTAAGGACAATGCCGCAATCTGAAAGAAGAAAACTTCTTGAAAAGATCCATACTGATAAAAAGGACAACCTATACTTTCATATTTCACCATTACTAAATTTTTCTGATTGGAATGAATTGAAAGAGTTGCATAGTCAATCCCGCTTAAATGCTGCAGAAGGATTTATGATCAAACGTAAATCTGCTACTTACCAAACTGGACGAAAAAAAGGCGATTGGTGGAAATGGAAAATCGATCCGCTATCTGTTGACGCTGTTTTGGTCTATGCGCAAAAAGGTCATGGCCGTCGTGCTGAACTTTACACTGATTATACTTTTGCTGTGTGGTCAGAAAACAAACTTGTTCCATTCGCTAAAGCATATTCAGGATTGACAGACCAAGAGATTAATAAAGTTGACAGATTTATTAAACAAAACACTTTAGAAAAATTCGGTCCTGTAAGAACGGTGAAAGCAGAATTAGTTTTTGAAATTGGATTCGAAGGTATCAATGCATCATCACGACATAAATCAGGAATAGCGGTTCGATTTCCCAGGATCTTAAAATGGAGGAAAGATAAGAGTGCTGAAGAAGCGGACACTCTTGAAAACCTACAGACACTTTTGAAGCAAGCAGAAATTTTATGAAGCTTACAGGAGAAGATAAAATTAACTTATGGCTTCGGGAGAAAAAATGGAAGATGGCAGAATTTCAGAAAGATACTCTCGATGCTTTTCTCAAAGGCAAGAGCGGAATTCTGAATGCCCCTACAGGTAGCGGAAAAACTTATGCACTTTGGTTCCCGATTATGGTAAAATATTTTGATGAATGGCAAGCGCTTCCAAAGGAAAAACAAAAAGGATTGCAAGTGATCTGGATAACTCCATTGCGAGCTTTGGCAAAAGATATTCAGCGCAATTTACAGGATGCCTGCGATCAACTTGGAATGCCATGGAAAATTGGAATCCGAACCGGTGATACAGCCCAGAAAGAAAAGGCAGGTCAGAAAAAACTAATGCCTGAGGCTTTAATTATTACTCCCGAAAGTCTGCATTTACTTTTTACACAAAAAGAAACGCATAAAATATTTTCAAATTTAAAAGTGGTTGTTGCAGATGAATGGCACGAACTTCTTGGCAGTAAAAGAGGAACTCAAACGGAACTTGCTCTTGCACAACTTAAAGCATATCAGTTACAGATCTGGGGAATATCAGCAACGATAGGAAATCTCGAGCAAGCATCTGATGTTTTATTAGGAATGAATTATCCTTCTGAAGAAAAAGTAATTATAAGAGCAAATGAAAAAAAAGAAATCTCCATTGTCAGTATTCTTCCTGATAAAGTAGAAACACTTCCGTGGGCTGGACATTTAGGAATAAATCTACTTGATAAAGTTGTTGCTGTTGTAAAAAAATATAACACGACATTGCTCTTTACAAATACACGATCTCAAACTGAAATATGGTATCGGTCTATACTCGAGAAATATCCTGACTTCGCAGGAATCATGGCCTTGCATCATGGTTCAATTGACCGGGAAATGCGCAATTGGGTAGAAGAAGCTTTGCACACAGGGAAATTGCAACTTGTGATCTGTACGTCAAGTCTTGACCTTGGTGTGGATTTCCGCCCGGTTGAATGTGTCATACAGGTAGGAAGTCCGAAGAGTGTATCCCGATTTATTCAGCGTGCAGGACGAAGTGGTCATCAACCCGGTAGTCCCAGCATTATTTATTTTACTCCAACGCATTCACTTGAATTGATTGAAGCTGTTGCTTTGCGTGAAGGAGTAATTAACAGAATGATCGAGTCACGTCTTCCGGTAATGAATGCATTTGATGTCCTTGCACAGTGGCTTGTCACACTTGCTACCGGTGATGGCTTTAAAGAATCTGAACTTTTCAACGAAATAAAAAATGTTTATTCATTTCAATTTATTGAAAAGACAGAATGGGATTGGCTTTTGGGTTATATAACCAGAGGAAGTTCATCACTACTTGCATATGATGAATTCAAAAAAGTAGAAATTGAAGCTGATATTTTCAAAGTGAAGGAGAGAAAGATCGCTACACGACATCGGTTGAGTATGGGAACAATTGTTTCTGATGCAAGCTTAAGGGTGAAATTTCAACATGGAAAATATCTCGGATCAATTGAAGAATCCTTTATCAGCAGATTGAAGCCCGGTGATGTATTCTGGTTTTCAGGAATTACTGTAGAATTTATTCGCATAAGAGAAATGACTGTAACCGTCAGAAAATCTGAAAATAAAAAAGGTGTTGTACCGCAATGGCTTGGCGGAAGAATGCCTTTGTCTTCACAACTTTCTGCTTACATCAGGAAAATTCTTTCTGATACTAAAAATGAAATTATAAATGAACCGGAAATTGTAAAGATCCTTCCGCTTCTGAAAGTTCAGCAAGAACGATCATCCATTCCTTCCGAATCTGAATTTCTGATTGAAACTATTAAATCAAGAGAAGGTTATCATATTTTCTTCTTTCCATTTGAAGGCAGACTTGTTCATGAAGGGATGGCTGCATTGCTTGCCTACAGAATAAGTCTCTTTCAAAAGATCAGTTTTTCAATTGCTATGAATGACTATGGATTCGAATTACTAAGTGATTCATACATAGACATTCAATCACTGCTCGAAGAAAACGATCTTTTTACTACAACCGGATTACTTGACGATATACAAAAAAGTATAAATTCAACGGAGATGGCAAAAAGAAAATTCCGGGAGATCGCTTCGATCTCGGGCATGGTGTTCAATGGTTTTCCCGGTAAGCAAGTAAAGACCAAACATCTTCAAGCTTCTTCTTCATTGCTCTTTGAAGTTTTGCGGGATTACGAAAAGAACAACCTTTTCATCCGACAAGCTTATCAGGAAGTTTTGGATTTTCAACTGGAAGAACAAAGGCTCCGTAATGCTTTACTGAGAATCCATACGCAAAAATTTATTTTTGAAAGTCCGGAAAAACCCAGTCCCTTCTCATTTCCGATATTGGTAGATAGATTGCGCGAACAACTGTCATCTGAAAAACTTGAGGACAGAGTTAAAAAAATGATCAAACAACATGGCGGAGATACTTGAAATAAAAGAAAACAATTTTCACTTGTTGTCTCAAAAAGCAATCTGGTGGAAAGAAAAAAATACACTTCTGATCAGTGATGTCCACTTAGGAAAAGTTTCGCATTTTCGAAAAGAAGGAATTGCAATTCCTACTGCTGCAATAAATGAAAATTTCAAACGACTGGATTTTCTCTTCGAAACTTACAACCCGCTAAGAGTAATTTTTCTGGGTGATTTGTTTCATCACCGAATGAATATAGAATGGCATTTATTTACATCATGGAGAAAAAAGCATTCTAATATTGAAATGACCCTCATCTTGGGTAATCACGATCTTATTTCGAAAAGAGAATTCTTAGATCATGGCATTCATCCGGTTTCCGGAGAATTGAAAGAAGGTAATTTCAGATTTTGCCACTTTCCAAATGAAGAACCGGATCATTCCGCATTTACTTTTTGCGGACACGTTCATCCGGTTTTTACTTTAGAGTCAGCGCGACAATCGCTTCGACTACCTTGTTTTGTTTACAGATCTGATCAGATGATTTTACCTGGATTCGGAATTTTTACCGGAGGTTTCAACATGACAAAATCAGATGCAGAAATTTTTTATCTGATTGCAAATTCGGAAGTCATCCGTTTTAAACCTTGACTAATAACCCACACAAAGCAATCGCAAAATTAAGCGGGCTGCTTAGGTAGCCCTTTTTCAGTTTCTATGCGAAGAATTGATTTGAGTCATATCCTGAAATAGGTTACCTTCGCGCCTCAAATCAGTAAAAGCATACCGTTCAGCTAAGTGTTTAGTTTAGAGTGTTTTAGCCATTAGCTGAATAAAGAATCAGGAAAATGTCAACAATTGTAGGAATAGTAGGAAGGCCAAATGTCGGGAAATCGACGTTATTTAATCGTTTGACCGAGACCAGGTCTGCTATTGTCGATGAACAAAGTGGAGTTACCCGTGACCGTCATTATGGCCATGCGGAGTGGATCGGTAAACAATTTTCTGTGATCGATACCGGCGGATATGTTCGTGGGTCTGACGATGAGTTTGAAGATATGATCCGTGAACAAGTAATGTTTGCAGTTGAAGAAGCTGATATCCTTTTGTTCGTAGTAGATGTTGAATCGGGTATAACTGATCTGGATGACGCTGTTGCAAAAATGATTCGCAAGAGCGGAAAGAAATGTTTTGTTGTTGCAAACAAAGTCGACAATCCGCAACGTATCGCCCAGTCGGCTGTCTTCTATAAATTCGGATTAGGTGATCCATATTGCATCTCTTCCATCAATGGAAGTGGTACCGGAGAATTATTGGACGCCTTAGTTGAAGTTTTACCGAAAGAATTTGTTGATGAAACTGCAGGCTTGCCTCGTTTCGCTATCATCGGACAACCGAATGTCGGAAAGTCTTCGTTGTTAAATATGCTTATTGGTGAGAACCGATCAATCGTTACTCCTATAGCAGGAACAACACGAGATCCGGTTCATCAACGTTATTCAAAATACGGACACGATTTCGTCCTTGTAGATACTGCAGGTGTAAGAAGAAAAGCCAGGGTGAAAGAAGATCTGGAATTTTATTCAGTGCTTCGCTCTATTCGTGCTATTGAAGAAGCTGATGTTTGTCTGCTTATGATCGATGCAACTCAAGGACTGAATGCACAAGATCTTGCAATCTTCCGGCTGATAGAAAAAAATAATAAAGGCGTAGTTTTCATTATAAACAAATGGGATCTTGTTGAAGAGAAAACAAGTTTGTCTACAAAAGAATATACCGATAAAATTCTTGCTAAGACAGCTCCATGGACTGATATACCAATCTTATTCACATCTGTTCACGAAAAGCAGCGTGTACACAGAGCCTTGGAAGTTGCAGTTCAAGTTTATGAAAATCGCGCGAAAAAAATCAAGACTTCAGAATTGAACGACTTCTTTTTACCGCTTATAGAACGGTATCCACCGGGAACTGTAAAAGGAAAGTATGTAAAAATAAAATATGTTACTCAGCTTCCAACACACACGCCACAGTTTGCATTCTTCTGCAACCTTCCGCAGTATGTAAATGAATCGTATGCTCGTTTTCTGGAAAATAAGTTACGTGAAAGATTCGACTTCATTGGTGCGCCGGTAAATATCTATTTCCGGGCGAAGTAAATTTTATATTTTTGCCGCACTAAAAACAATAATTTATTTATTGGCTCCATAGTACAAAGGATAGTATGTAGGTTTCCGAAACCTGAGATCCAGGTTCGATTCCTGGTGGGGCCACTGAATTCAGTTTGAGTGTGGGGTGTGGAGTGTGTTCCGATTATCAAATTGATAACTAGTCAATCCTCAAAAAGTCCTGAAACCCTCGTCTATCAACAGTTTTGATTGATAAAGGTTGATAAAAATTTGCAAAAAAAGGAGGAGAAGAT
>JAYUWA010000081.1:0-7276 GCA_043753795.1 Bacteroidota bacterium
AAGGAGGTCCTGCATAACAAAGGTATCCTTATCCCCCTATTTAATGATCATTTATCGGTTTTTTTGGTAAAAACACTTAAATGGCTTCCGAAACGATTCAAACCGGGGGTGAGAAAAGATCTTGAACATTTTCAAAGTCTTCAGGATTCTCATAAGAAAAGCCACTTTTATACTCCAATATATTTGCCTTTATCCCCCCTTTTTCCTTTCTTTGCAGCCCCAAAAAAAGGGTCTGAGCAATGGAGCGTAACGTTAAAATATTTTCAGGAACGGAAACAAAGTATCTTGGAGAAAAGATTGCAACAGGGTACGGGCTTCCTTTGGGAAATGTGAATGTAGTTCGTTTCAGTGATGGAGAATTTTCACCTTCATTTGATGAGTCTGTTCGCGGATGTGATGTGTTCATCATTCAATCGACCTTCGCACCTTCAGACAATCTGATGGAACTTCTGATGTTGATCGACGCAGCAAAAAGAGCTTCGGCGCATTACATCACTGCAGTGATTCCATATTTTGGTTTTGCCCGTTCCGACAGAAAAGATAAACCAAGGGTATCTATCGCTGCAAAATTAGTTGCAAATCTGCTGAGTGCGGCCGGAGTAACACGAATTGTTACAATGGACCTACACGCTCCTCAAATACAAGGTTTCTTTGATGTTCCTGTTGATCACTTAGAGCCTTCATCATTATTCGTTCCTTACATACATTCATTGAATCTTCCGCACCTTGCCATTGCTGCACCTGATATGGGTGGCGTAAATCGTGCAAGAGGATATGCGAAATATTTCAATGCAGAAATGGTGATCTGTGACAAGCAGCGTAAGAAAGCCAATGAGATCGATTCAATGATGGTCATTGGTGAAGTTGAAGGACGCGACATTATTTTAGTTGATGACATCGTAGATACAGCGGGTACTCTTACGAAAGCTGCAGATATGTTATTCGACAGAGGCGCAAACAGTGTCAGAGCATTTTGTACTCATGCAGTACTTTCAGGAAAAGCATATGAAAGAATTGCTGCGAGCAGATTGACAGAACTTGTCGTAACTGATACGATTCCGCTTCGTCATGAATCGGATAAGATCAAAGTGATCTCAACGGCAGAAATGTTCTCAAGAATTATCCGCCGTGTGTATGTCTATGAAAGTATCAATGAATTATTCTTAATTTAATTTCAGTAATATTAATAAATAACAAAAAAAACAAAATGAAATCAATTTCAATTAACGGAACAAAAAGAGCAGCTCAGACAAAACAGGAAAACATTCGCCTGAGAGCAGAGGGAAAAGTTCCATGTGTACTTTATGGTGGAAAAGAACAGATCCATTTCAGTACGCCGGCGCTCTCTCTAAAAGGACTGGTGTACACACCTAATGTATACACAGTTGAATTGAACATCGACGGTGCGAGCTACAAAGCTGTAATGAAAGACATTCAGTTTCATGCAGTATCTGACCGTATCAACCACATCGATTTTCTTGAATTAGATGAAAAGAAAAAGATCACGATCGAAATTCCTGTAAAAGTTTCAGGAAATGCAATTGGTGTGCGTGCTGGTGGACAATTAGTAACAAAGACGCGTCGTCTGAAAGTTTCAGCATTACCAAAAGATCTGCCTGATTCAATTGATATTAGTATCAACGAATTAAATATCGGTGACGATATCCGTGTTCGTGATATCAAGTTGAAAGGTGTTGAAATTTTAAATTCGCCAAACAGTGTACTTACAGCAGTGAAAATTACACGTGCTGTAGCTGCTGCTGCAACCGATGAAAAAGCAGCTCCTTCTGCCGGTGCTGCCGCTGCGAAAAAATAATTAAGCATTTAATTTCTTTGAAAGCCTGCGACGAGAGTTGTGGGCTTTTTTTTGTTTGTTAGTAAGTGGTAAGTTGTCAGTGGTAAGTAGCAAAATACAAAACCTGAAACACTAATCATTTATTAAAAAAAAATATACTTTTGTCAATACTATTCTTGAATCGAAGAATACAACAGTAATTAGTTTGCAGCTTTGCTACTTTCTACTTACCACTTACTACTTACTACTTACTAATATGAGCAAATTCCTCATCGCCGGGCTCGGCAACATTGGCAGCGAATATGAATTCACACGGCACAACGTAGGCTTTGAGGTGGCGAATGCTTTGGCGAAATCGTTGGTGAAAAGTGGTGAGTCAACAGAGAGGCTATTTTCTATTGATAAACATGCAACGATTCATCAAACTAAATACAAAGGTCATCAGATCATAATTATCAAACCCACTACTTATATGAATCTTAGCGGCAAGGCGGTGAACTTCTGGTTAAGTGTAGAAAAGATTCCTATTGAAAATCTATTGGTAATCACGGATGATCTTGCACTTCCATTCGGAACATTGCGTTTAAAGAAAAAAGGTAGTGATGGCGGTCACAATGGATTAGCAGATATTGCTCTTTCTCTGAATACTACTGATTATAATCGCTTACGTTTTGGTGTTGGAAGTGATTTCAGCAAAGGCAAACAAGTTGATTATGTTTTAGGAAAATGGAATGCCGAAGAACAAAAGACTTTACAGGAACGAATTGAGAGATCAATTGAGATAGTAAAAAGTTTCATTGGTATTGGGGTGGATCGAACCATGTCAGAGTTTAATAACAAGTAGGTCTTAAGTCAAAAATCAAAAGTCAAAATTAGGTCAAGGGTAAAAGGTCAGAGGTCAATTAGTCCGAAGGTCAATCTTTGCGGATTTTCTGCGCAAATCTGTGTAATTCAGCGGGAAATAAATTCCCCTTTCATTATTTCCTAAACTTTTACGAGGTCAACCTTTCATTTGGATTCTGCTGTCAAAATCCATTTCTTATCTCTAATTTTAATCAAATTACGGCATATTTAATGTCAAAATAACATGTGACATAGGTTAAACACTTGCTTGGTGTCACACTTTTTGCATATCTTTGAACGAAGTCAAAAAAAATAAATAAATGAAAAAAATCTTTACTCTAATTGCCTTAATTATCTCATCGTTTGCATCAAACGCTCAGATCTGCGAGAATTTTAATGGATACGCTCCTGATTCAACAACCGGTCCGGATTATAACGGATTTACTTTAACTTATTATACAGTTGGAAGTAACTATACTTCAACTCAAAGTTCAGGACCAAGCGGACCAAATTCATATAAATTCGGTCGTGATTCCTGTTCAATGATCACTCCTGACCTTACAGGCTATGACAGCATCAGTTTTTGGATGAAAGGAAATGCTACTACAGGTGGAACGATGGCCGGAAGCAGACTATACATCAATGAATCTCCGGACGGAATCACTTATACAGTTACGCAAACAATAATTCCTGTTGCATCGGTGTCTGAAACGAAATCATATTACTTGTCATTTGGGACAAAATTTGTAAAATTCTACTACGATAAAGATTCAGGAAACGTAGCTTTCGACGATTTCTGTGCAAGGGCAAGTTCAGTAGGTATTACTGAAACGTCGGCATCTGCCTTCACTGCCTATCCGAATCCGTCTCGTGGACAGGTTAACTTAACGATGAACACTCCAAGAAACAGTGAAGTGATTATCAGTGATGTTCTGGGAAATGAATTGAAACGTTATGCGATAAAAGCGTCTGACATGAATCCATCATTAGATCTGAGTGATTACAAAGACGGAATTTATTTCATAAAATTAAAATCTGATATTGGTGAATCTTCTAAGAGAATTGTTCTTAAGAAATAATCAGCAATTATTTATAGTAAAAAACCCGGGTATTTTATCCGGGTTTTTTTATTTTCATACATTAGCAAGCAAAATATTAAATTATGGCAAACACAGGTAAACGTGCAATGAGTGTGGTCATTGGGCTATTGGCATCAATGATCGTTCTTACAATACTTGAATATCTTAACTCAAGACTCTTCCCTTTTCCGGAGAACATCGATATGAAAGATCCCGTGGCAATTAAAGCTGCTATTGCTGCAATGCCACTGGGAGCTAAGTTACTTCACATATTTTGCTATTTCATTGCTTCAATTGTCGGCGGAATGGTTGCAACTAAACTGATCAACTCAGAAACTAAAAATCCGGCTCTGATCGTTGGTGGAATACTTACATTTTTAGGTCTGGTAAATACTGTGACGATGGATGAAGAGATCTGGATGTCTGTTCTGACATTGCTGATATACATTCCCGGAGCATACTTAGGTTATAAGATCATATCAGGAAAAAGTACAGTTTCATAAAACAGATTTTATGCGCTTCAGAAATTTTTCTTCTACTAAATACCATGAGAGTACGGCTAGTGGCAATGTAAAAATTGTCGAGATCAAAAAAAGTGTTAGTGGATTTAAACTATTTCCTAAGGATTGAAGTACTATTCTTTGTATTATGAAACCATATAGATAAGTACCATAGGAAAAATCACCTTTCGAAACAATGGCAGTACCGAATTTTTTTTCATGGAAGCCAATATAAAATACAAACGTCACTATAGTAAATAATGCCGGCACAAAAAAGAACTTTGTAGAACGCAATGCTATGCTTAAACAAAGAAACGCAACAGGTAGATACCATTCCGGTTTCTTCTCTTTGAAATATACATAGTAAAGAGCGCCACAGAAGAAAAATGCAAAGAATCTGAGAAAATTTGCAACGCCGATTTTCAAAACAAACAACTCAGGTGAAATTTTAACTGTACAAAGTACAAGTGATGCAATAAAGAAAGTCCACAAAACATATACTGATCTTTTTCCATTGCTGAATAATTTCAAAAATCCAAAAGCAATAACAAGAAGGTACATCAGAAATTCAAAAAACAATGTCCATAATGGTTCATTGAAAGTATGTTCCTTCCCTTCGATAACAAATACTCCAGGTAGCGTCAAGGACATTTTCCAAAGCGATAGATTCCAGAGATAAGAATATGTTTTAGAAGAAGAAAAATAATCCGTCAGAGAAAGGGATGTTAGTATAGGCCCGAAAATAAAAATTGATAAAAGCACAGTAACAATCAATGCCGGAAAGATTCTCTTTATTCTGTTCTCAAGATAAATTTTTACATTTTCTATCTTTAGCCAACTTGCAGTGATCAAGTATCCACTTAAAATAAAAAATACATAAACAGCAAGTTGTCCTCCGGGAAGTTGACCCATAGTAAAACTCTTTACAGGATCCATCACATTAAAAATCCCAAATGAATGGCTGAAAATTACAAACACAGCAGCCAGGAGGCGGATGATGTTGAAGTTATTTGGTTGCTGTTCCGTAATGGTCAAGTTCAAGTCAGGTCAAAGGTCAAGGGTTAAATAGAACGAATGAACCATCGATCCACGGAATTAAATTTCACCACTGAATAAATTCATTGCTGAACACTACAAAGTAGCAAGAACACTCCGCATATCGACACTTCCTCTTAAGAAACCATCAATCTGGTTTATACCAATCCGCTCTTGTTTCATTGAATCGCGATGACGTATCGTAACTGTGTTATCTTCCAAAGTTTGATGATCTACCGTAATACAATAAGGAGTTCCGATTGCATCCTGACGACGATATCTTTTTCCTATGGCATCCTTGCTTTCAGAAGTACAATTATAATCCAGTTTAAGTTTGTTGAAGATCTCTTCTGCTTTTTCAGGTAGTCCGTCTTTATTCATTAAAGGCAAAACTGCACATTTGATAGGTGCAAGAAAAGCAGGAATGCGAAGTACAACACGTTCTGAACCATCTTCCAGTTTTTCTTCAGCATAACTCTGCGACATTACAGCAAGAAACATTCTGTCCAATCCAACCGATGTTTCAACTACATAGGGAATATAGTTCTCATTTAATTCCGGATCAAAGTACTGAAGTTTTTTTCCGGAAAATTTTTCATGATTGCGAAGATCAAAATCTGTTCTGGAGTGAATGCCTTCTAGTTCTTTAAATCCGAATGGGAATTCAAATTCAATATCGCATGCAGCATTTGCGTAGTGTGCAAGTTTTAAATGATCATGGAAACGATGCTTGTTCCCCGGGAAACCAAGTGACTTATGCCATTTCATTCTTGTTTCTTTCCAGTGACCATACCATTCCATTTCAGTTCCTGGACGAATGAAAAATTGCATTTCCATTTGTTCAAATTCTCGCATCCGGAAAATGAATTGACGGGCAACAATCTCATTTCGGAATGCTTTACCCGTTTGAGCGATACCAAAAGGAAGTTTCATTCGTCCGGTCTTCTGAACATTCAGGAAGTTGACAAAAATTCCTTGTGCTGTTTCCGGACGAAGATAGATCGTACTTGATTCTTCACTGACAGAACCAAGTTGAGTATTGAACATTAAGTTGAACTGACGAACATCTGTCCAGTTGCGTGTACCGCTGATCGGGCAAACAATTTCAAGATCAAGAATGATCTGTTTTACATCGGCCAGATCTTCTGCTTCAAGTGCTGTTTTGAAACGGGCGTTTACCTCGTCGATCTTTTGCTGATACTCCATCACACGCGCATTGGTAGTCCGATACGTTTCTTCATTGAATGTCTCTCCAAAACGCTGACGTGCTTTCTCAACCTCCTTATTGATCTTGCCTTCAACTTTCGCAAGATGATCTTCGATAAGAACATCTGCGCGATATCTCTTCTTAGAATCTTTGTTATCTATCAAGGGATCGTTAAATGCATCAACGTGTCCGGAAGCCTTCCATGTAGTTGGATGCATAAAGATCGCTGCATCAATACCGACAATATTATCATGCAATTGTACCATTGATTTCCACCAATAGTCGCGGATATTTTTCTTCAACTCAGCGCCATTCTGGCCATAGTCATAAACGGCACTAAGTCCATCATAAATTTCACTGGATTGGAAGATAAACCCATACTCTTTTGAATGGGAAATAATGTTCTTGAATAAGTCTTCGGTTGTGGGGGTTGCCATAGGTGTCAAAAGTAGGAAAAATGATGAAAGTATTGGCTGTAAAATCGTTGTTTTTGGAGAAATTTCTTCAAATTGAGGATTTGTTTCAGTATCGTAAAATGTCAATTATCGGCACTTCATTGATCTAATATAAGTCTGGTTAATATTTGAGAAATACGGTAATGCAACCCAGAATGATTAAGTAAATTAGCTATAAAATTAACTCAACAAAAATGAAACCGACAAATCTTCTGACTATCCTGTTTTACTTTTTATTGTCCGCTAAATTTACAAACGCCCAACACGGTTTTCCGGTGGCTGTTTCAACTAATGGAATTATTGTCGGGAAATATAAAACCGCCAATGATGCTACAAATCCACTTCCTGACACGATCACAATT
>JAYUWA010000082.1:0-7265 GCA_043753795.1 Bacteroidota bacterium
ATTCGGATAGAGGAAGACTCAATATTATTCTTAATAACCTAGTTTCAAATGCAATTCGTTACCAAAAAAGCGAAATATCTAATCCATCTGTAACTGTAATAGTGAAGACTTCAAAAAAAGCTGCTGTCTTGGTCATTCAAGATAATGGAATTGGCATTAAACAAGAATTGCACGATAAAATATTTGATATGTTTTATCGGGTATCAGAAAACTCAATAGGATCTGGATTGGGATTGTATATAGTAAAAGAAGCAATTGAGAAACTGAAAGGTACTATTGAAATTGAATCGGAACTAGGTCAAGGTACGAAATTTACAATTAATATTCCAAACAGTTTAAATTAAAAAAGAATGGATGAAACAGCAAACAAGCCTTGATTCAACAAGGTATTAATAATAGATGATAATGAAACTGATCGATATATTGCTAATTGGATCATTCAAAAAAATCAATTCGCGAAGGAAATAGTTTTAAAGGAATCTGCTCTTATTGGTATTGAGTACCTCAGGTCACTTGAAAATCAGTTGGATCAATGACTGATTTAATATTTTTAGATATTAGAATGCCGGAAATGGATGGGTTTGAATTCTTAGAAGAATGTGAAAAGCTTCCAGAAACTATAAAGACAAATTGTGTTATTATGATGCTTTCAACTTCTCTTAATCCTGCAGATCTACAAAGAGTTGAACATAGCCCATATGTAAATCGATATCTAAATAAGCCTTTGAATAAAGAAAAAATTGAAATTCTAGAACAAGAATTTTTAACAAAAAAGAATAAAGACACGATTTAGAACCAAAGAAAAGGAAATATCCTCTTTACCAATTACGATCTTTTCAGTGATTGTTTCTATAATGCTACACTTCTCTTCAAAAGCCATTGCTGGCCATTGGGCATATAAGTCGTTAGCATCTTTAATAACTGTTGTAGAAGAAAAGTACTGAATCTCATTCCAGATATCTATTGAGACTTTAGCAGGGCAGCTTGTCACAACCCAATCGCTTTTAGGTTTGAGTTCCCAACTTTTACCTTCGCCGAGGCTTTTTGTGTAGTTTGCAATACGCTCACCTTTGGCAGTTGAATCACGAAGTAGCTTGTATATTGTTGTGTCGCTGAAAAGTGAACCACTACGTGTCCTATATCCCATCTTATTGAGTTCATCCGCTGTGGTTTTTTTGCGTTTATGCTTAATGAAGATTTCATACAGTAGCTTGCGCACAGGGGCTTCCTTTTCTTCGACGACTAATTCTTTGCCATTCCACTTATAACCGAATGTCGCTTGCCCACCTATCGGTTTTCCTAGTTTGGCTCTAATTGGTACAGACGCCGCAACACGATCTGAGATTTCTTCTCTTTCCACTGTGCCATAGCAGCAATCATAGTATAGAATAACCTCCCAGCAGGTGAGCTTGTATCTATTGATTCCTGAAGAGAAATTAAATCAGAATTGGATTGTCTGAATAGATCTGCAAAGCCGAGTAGTTCTTTAGTATTGCGTGCAAGTCGAGCAAGCTTCGAGAATATAAGTCCGGTAATTTGTCCGCTCTTAATATCTTTTAGCATACGTTGTGCTTCAGAATGAGCAATTACTGCTTTTCCAGACACGCTTTCCAGATGGTAGACCTCAGAGACAATCCAGCCTTTTGCTTCAGCATATAGCCTAGCACGTTTTTCATGATGTTCAGGTGATTCACCTTTAGCTTGGTCTTCTGTACTTACGCGAATCCAAATACCTACTTGTTTCATATCTATACTTGTTAAAGTGTACAATACAAAAATAATTATTTTGAAAACGAATGGAGCGTTTTTTAAAAAAATGTTTTTATTCGAAACTATTACCTGTGATTATATAGGAATTGGTACTTCAGCAATATGGATTTAAATAGAAACCTGAAATTGTGATGTCGTATAAATACGATTGCATAGAAATTTAGATTTATATACGTTTGATTCTAATAAGCAATATGTAACCACCACTGGTTGAACAAACAAAAAAACGGAATGAAACTAAAAGCATTGCTTCTCATACAAAATAAAGAAAGCAAAATGAAAACTATTTTAAGAAGTCGGTATCGGTTTGTATCGCTTCTAATTCTTCTAACAGTATTTGGATGAAGAATTATAAATTTATAGTAGAAGTACTATTGGTCAACCTAATCATATACTATATTTTACATGTTTATTGAAAAGGAATAAATGACCAACTTTTAAATATATTCCGCGGAAGCCGAAAAGCGTGAAATAGAGTAGGCGCTACAGTTAAATTTAAATCTCATGAAAACAATTTCACAAGTATTCAAATCAAGAAAAAATGTAATCCTTCTAATGGGATTATTTATCGGATCAGTTACCTTAACCTTTTTTGGGTGTTCAAAAGAAGCAAATACATTGATTCCTGAAAGCGAAAATGCTTCACTCAACAAGTCAATGCCTGCTTCATTTGTGATTAAGAATGGATCTTCGGATCAGTCTTTTAATGTCTCTTGTACATGTGCTGGCGGATTTACACTAACCTCAAATCCAAGTGCCTTATACTATGGAACAACTACATCCACAACAGTACCAGTAAGCAACAGTAACTATTCTGTTACATTCCAGAAAAATCAATACTATTATATCGTACCTATAGGAGGTAGCTACGGTAATAATACAAAGTGTCTCAAGATTAAATTTATTACCGGCAATAATAAGCCTGCTTGTGATTATAACTCTTCAACAAACACTTGGTCGGGACTTGGTACTAACTCCGATGTCGATGCAACACAGATTAATAAATCAAGCGTGCCTGCATGTACACCTTGTTAATTAATACTTTTAGAGAGGAGGTACCGATTGTACTTCCTCTCTGTTTTTCAAATTTTGTCAATTTCGCTGAAATATTTTTGGTGGAAACTATTATGGGTTTGGGAATTAATTCCACATGATTCAATTCCTAAGTTGAAATGAGTTCAAATGATTAAAAAATTCTAAATATTTCCTCCATTAGCACCTGATGGTAAAATTTATATTAATTGTGGTAATCGCACTACTGTTTTACACGTCATAAATTACCCAGACAGCGCAGGTCTTTCGTGCGACTTCTGTCAGCATTGTATCGCTCTGCCGGCGTATAACGCTTTTACCATGCCAAATCATCCGAATTATTTTCTAGGCGCAGATGGAAGTACGGTGTGCGATAGTTTGCCGACCGGAATTTCTGATATCACTATACCAATTGAGGTGTTTTCTGTGTTTCCGAATCCGGTGCGTGATTTGTTGTTTGTGAATCGTTCAATAAATGAGTCGGTGAAGGAAATCAATAATACGAATTCGCTTGGACAAATGGAATCTATAAAGTTTGTCTCGCTTAATAATGGGGAGTATCTACAAGTCGACATGAGTCAATTTTCAAGTGGTGTTTATTATTTGCAAATGAGAACAGAAAAAAATGTAGTGTCGAAGAAAGTAGTTAAGCAGTAATATTGAAATGGTAAATGCATGCCACAATTTGATTGTGTAATGTCAGTACATTTTTTGACTTTGCATTAAAAAGGAATTTGAGTCGTTTGTTTTTAAGGAATACTTATCAAATTTCGCTTTAAGTATTTCATCCTCTAAAATTCCATGATCCATTCCAAATCTGATAATGCCTGCGATATTTTTAATTTCGAGGTGTTCATTCAGATCGTTCCTGTATTTTTCTATCGTTCTAGTTGAAAGATTGAGGATTGTGGCAATTTCCTTGCTAATTTTTCCTATACAAAGTAGAAAGATTATTTCTCGCAGATGTTTTGCTTTGATTCCATCTTTCGGGGTGATAGCACTAAAATAATTTGCATGAGTTTGCCTGACATGACAATTCTCTTGAAAATGTGTTCCACCCAAAGAAATTGTTTTTATTACCTCGATGATTTCTGCTTTTTCTGTATTCTTCAATAGGTAGCCAACTGCACCAGCAGATTTCATTTCCTCAATTATTCGTAAGTCATTGAACATTGAAAAGGCAAGTACCTTTGTTTTAGGAAATGCTGTTTGAATCAATTTTGTCGCCTGAATGCCACTCATTGGTTCCATCCGAATATCCATAAGCACAAGATCGAAGTGATTTTTTTCAAGCAGATCAATAACTTCTCGTCCGTTATTTGCTTCTTCTAATCTTGAAATGAAAGATTCTTTTTCTAATATTTTAATCATTCCTTCTCGAAGTACAGGATGGTCATCGGCAACGATAATTGAAAGTGTTCTTTTGAGCATGCGTATGGTTTTTTAAAGTAAAAGTGTTGAATTACATGCAATATATTTAATTTCTAAATTGTTCCAAATAAATTTACCTCAAAACATCGTATTTGTACGTTTGACACGTCTAGCTAAATTTTAATTCTTTGGTTCTTCATACAAATTTGAATTATGTTCAAAAATCGAAAAAGTCTGCTGCTTATTGCTTTGTTACTGCTTTTCATTGGAAGCGGCATTTTCTTGCCGTATTCCAATGAAAAGGAATCTGACAGCGCTATCAATACCGAAACTAAAGAACTTATTTGCCTCAGTAAATCTGCTTTTAAATATCATACGTTTGAGTGTCGTGGTTTAAATCGATGTACACATTCAATTAAATCTGTTTCAAAGGCTGAAGCTATTAAAAGAGGATATTCGCCATGCAAAATTTGTTATTAACCATATAAACCGTTATGTATGTTCACCCCAATTCCAACCGCAATTATTGAAGACGTATGCGAACCATTTGACGGCATACAACTATCGTCTAAAGAAATTTACGCACATCTCGAAATAGAGATCAAGAAAAAAGATTTGCCGAACCGTACCTTGTCCCGTGTTAGCCTTTCAGAAGGAGGCGTGTTGTCGCACAATCGTGAATACTTACGGGTTGCACGTAAAGAAATTGCATTTGACATTTGTGTTGCGCCTTTTGGTACCCATTGTTTTATTTCATACCGCTTGGGTGAGTATGAAGCAATGTGGCGACAGTATTTTAGTCGAATTCCAATACTCAAGTTGCTAGTTGCAAAAATCCCTAAGCAACAAACCTACTTCCAAGCGGATGCTGAGAGAATGTTTCGCTATGCAGTCACCCAGACGCTGACAGAAACAATTGCGAAGATCAAGCTTGAAAAAGGTATAAGAGGTATGGTTGAAATTAAACGGCAGCAAGAAATCGAAAATTGATTGACTTATGCTACCGAGCATCTCAGATGAGTTAACAAAACAATTTTACACCTGGGAAAACAAAGGACGCGGGTGGCAGGTCTATGATTTCCCTGTTGACCTTGAACCGCCATTTGTTCCATTCTTTTATTATGCACTTCCCGAAGTACAATTGATTGATGATGGCAGGAGAACGTCGCTCCGGAGTGTGATTAAAAATTTGTTCGTAGGCAATCCTAGTCATACCAAAGTCTCAGTACCCAAAGTAGAACCTTGCCTTGAGCCGTATAAGGACGATACCGACGAACCACTAGCTGCCCTTACCGTTGCACTCCCCAAAGGGCATAAGGTCTCGACTAACGAAATGGAACGGCTCTTGCTGATGCTCTCAGCAAAAGAGACACCAATAAGCTTTGAGATTATTGCTGCCATTGACTCTATACAGTTTCAATTTGTCTTTCGGAAATCTTCGTATGGGTATGTGAACAGTCAATTGGTCAGTCACTTTCCAGTTTCAATGATTACCGACCTTGCAACTGATGTTTCGGATGTCTTCCCCGATGGCCTCGAAGGGTACTGTCATGAATACGGTCTCTGTCATGAATTCATGCGACCAATCGCCACCCCGAAAAGTTTGGACCTTGATCCGTACCTAGCAATCTTCGCAGCATTTGACAGTATTCATGAAGGAGAGAAAGCAATGATTCAAATCCTTTTTAAAGGTGCTGTGAATCCCTGGTGTGGAAGCATCCTCCGGTCTGTCATCGAGATTATTAATCCGGCAGTAATTTATGTCATCTCTGCTGTTTTTTATTTGGTAACAGGGGCTTTTTTTTCGAAAATAAATTGCTCAGTGTCTTATCCCAATTTGTTTGCTGCTTCTTAAAGGGTCAGCGATATCATACCTACTCACCCAATTTAAATTTACAATTCAAAATAATTAAGGAATGAGTGGTAGCATAATTTTTAATCAATCAAATAGAACTATTTTGCTAACTTTGCTGGACTATAGAATAAGAATATTGTTTTACGTTTGAATGACACCGCCCCTGATTTCACCACAGAAACATCCTTAGGCAAAATCAACTGTTCGAAGACATTCCTGCGAAATTTCCGAAGGGGTTTAAGGAAGTGAAGCCGTATCTGCGATTTACGCCGCAACCTTCCTAAGTTCAAAGTTCAAGGTTCAAAGTTGGCTTCGTAGCAACCTACGAAGCCAACTTGAACTTTGAACTTTGAACTTTGAACTTTGAACTTTGAACCTGAACATTTACCTTAAACTAAAAAGAAACCAAATAAAATGTCCACCCACTGGCTCAACCTCACCATCCGATTTCTTCTTGTACTAACTGCATTATATGTTGTCGGCTACTGGGGATTTTCGCAGGGGGGAGATTTTTTAAAGTATGCACTTGCAGTATTCTTACCGGTGATCATGGCTGTTTGCTGGGCGGTATTCAGATATCCTAACGACCCGAAGAAAAATCCAGTGATACAGGTAAGTGGAAAATTCCGACTGATACTTGAGTTTGCTTTTTTTGCAATTGCAATTCTTGCCTTGTATGATCTTGGACATACGGGCAGAGGTGCAGATCTTGCATTTCTGGTGATCTTACATTATGGTTTTTCGTATGATAGAGTGCTAATTTTATTTCGCGAACAACCGATCAAATTGAAATACTAATGAACTGGATCATTTTAATTATCGCAGGATTTTTTGAAGTTGGATTTACAACTTGCCTCGGAAAGGCAAAAACAACTTCAGGAATAATTTCTACTTACTGGCTTGCAGGATTTTTTATTTGTCTTTCGCTCTCCATGTTTCTTCTATATAAAGCAACTCAAACTTTGCCATTAGGAACAGCCTATGCTGTGTGGACAGGAATAGGTGCAGTAGGTACAGCAGTAGTTGGAATTTTATTTTTCAAAGAGCCTGCAGAATTTTTACGATTATTATTTATTGGGACATTGATCGCTTCGATTGTAGGGTTGAAGTTTGTTACGAATTAAAATTCGTAATTCGAGATTCGAAAACAATACTGTCCAATAAAACTAATTTCATTGGACAAGTAATTTCTTCTAAAATGAAACTGTCTACCTTAGAAAACGAATGGGTCCTTTCA
>JAYUWA010000083.1:0-2346 GCA_043753795.1 Bacteroidota bacterium
ATATTAGACTAATTTATATTAGCTAATGATATTACGCAGAATACGCAGAAAATCCGCAGAGGTTTATAATTCCAGGTCAAAATTCAGAATAAGAGTTCCGGTGGTATCTTCATAATTGTTGAGGATTGTAAAATTAAAATTTGGATTTACAGCATATCCCTACCAAAAAAAAGCCTGTAAATTTTCTCTACAGGCTTTTTAAAAAATTTTATGAATGATCAATCAAGTTTCAGCACAGCTAAAAACGCCTGCTGTGGAATCTCAACATTTCCTACCTGACGCATCCGTTTCTTACCTTCTTTTTGTTTCTCAAGAAGTTTACGCTTACGGGAGATATCACCACCATAACATTTTGCTGTTACATCCTTACGAAGCGCTTTTACAGTTTCGCGTGCAATGATCTTTGCACCGATACTCGCCTGAATAATAATTTCAAATTGCTGGCGTGTGATCAGCTCTTTCAATTTCTCACACATCTTTTTCCCAAAATCAAATGAGTGTGTACGATGTACAAGTGCTGACAATGCATCAACAGGTTCGCCATTTAAACGAATGTCGAGTTTTACAAGATCACTCTGATGATAACCGATCGGATGATAATCGAATGATGCATATCCTTTACTGATGGATTTCAATTTATCATAGAAATCAAAAACGATCTCTGCCAAAGGCATATTGAATGTTAATTCAACTCTGTCTGTTGTAAGATATGACTGACCCATGATCACACCGCGTTTACCAATACAGAGTGTCATGATCGAACCTACAAACTCTGCTTTAGTAATGATCTGCGCTTTTATATAAGGTTCTTCGATGCGGTCAAGGTAATTTGGATCCGGCATTTCTGATGGATTGTGAATATCCTGAACGGATGCATCTGTCATGTACGCTATGTAAGAAACGTTTGGAACAGTTGTTATCACGGTCATGTTGAACTCGCGTTCCAGTCGTTCCTGAATGATCTCCATGTGTAACATTCCAAGGAACCCGCAACGGAATCCAAATCCTAATGCTACTGATGACTCAGGTTGAAACACGAGTGATGCATCATTCAACTGAAGTTTCTCAATTGATTTACGTAGCTCTTCGTATTCATCTGTGTCGACCGGATAAATACCTGCGAATACCATTGGCTTTACATCTTCGAAACCTTTGATCGCTTCAATACATGGGTTTTCTTTGGTTGTGAGTGTATCTCCTACTTTTACTTCGCTGGCTTCCTTAATTCCGGAAATGATATAACCAACATCGCCGGTCTTCACGACATCACGGCCTTCTTTATCAAGTTTTAAAATTCCGATCTCGTCGGCATTATATTCTTTCTCTGTTGCAAAAAATTTCACTCTCTGTCCTTTGCGGATCTCACCATCAAAAATTCTGAAGTATGCAATGATACCACGGAAAGAATTGAATACTGAATCGAAGATCAACGCTTTTAATGGTGCTTCAGGATTTCCTTTTGGCGGTGGAACTCTTTTAATAATTGCTTCCAGAATATCAAAGATGCCTAAACCGGTTTTTGCGGATGCGGGGATAATTGAATCTCTGTCGCAACCTACAAGATCTACGATCTGATCTTTTACTACTTCCGGATCTGCCGATGGAAGATCTATTTTATTTAAGACAGGAATAATTTCCAGTCCTTGTTCCAGTGCTAAATATAAGTTTGAAATTGTTTGTGCCTGGATACCCTGAGCTGCATCTACAATTAAAAGTGCTCCTTCGCATGCTGCGATTGAACGGGAAACTTCATAAGAAAAATCGACGTGACCGGGTGTGTCGATAAGGTTCAAAGTGTATTGTTCGCCTTCGAAAGTATATTGCATTTGTATTGCATGACTCTTGATCGTGATTCCGCGTTCGCGTTCCAGATCCATGTCGTCAAGTACCTGTGCTTTTTCATCACGTTTGCTGACTGTACCGGTGTACTCCAGTAAACGATCGGCAAGGGTACTTTTACCGTGATCGATATGGGCAATAATGCAGAAATTTCGAATGTTTTTCACTTTGGGGTAAGTTTCTTTGAAGGATTGCGAAGGTAGTGAAAATGTGGTGAAAATCTGCGGTTTTTCTGCCTATTCCTCACAATTCTGCGGGAAACATCAGCATATAAAATTTCTTGCAGAATTGAGCTAAAAACCCTTTTCTTTCCTGAATTACCATTTTGAATAAATGAAGAAGATGATTAACATTTTGTGATGTTAAATCTCCCGCAGATTCCGCAGATAAATTCGCAGATAAAAACGCAGATTTTTTCTACAAGAAATCAGTTGCTTCATAGTATTAAAAAATTATTATGTTTATTATGGCGTGGAATTCAAATTGATTGTTGTAATGATCTGCGTT
>JAYUWA010000084.1:0-7256 GCA_043753795.1 Bacteroidota bacterium
TGCCAGCCCTAATTGATATTGCCATTCCTTTTTTGCAGAAGGAGAACTACACGCATATTCCAGATAGGGCAGAGCTGCTTTTTTATTTGCTGAAGTTTCAAGATAGCAATATCCAAGTTTGTAGTTGTAATCAACATTTTTTGGATCTGCTTTTACCAGATCCTTGTATGATGCAAGAGCTCCGGAATAATCTCCGGTAGCAAACATCGTCGCTGCATCTTTCTTTACCAGCTTTGCTTCATCCATTGTCAGGACATGTGCTTTTGCCTTCTGACATTTTCCAATTGCAGGAAAAAAAGCAAAACAAATTATTACCAGCAATGATCTGATACCGGTTGTATTCATGGTGGGAGAGAAGTCTAAGTTAGAATTGAATTAAATAGTTCTGTTCACATCAAATTGCTCCAGATAATCAGCAATACGACGAATGAAAGTTCCACCCAGTGAACCATCGACTACACGATGATCATAAGATAACGAGAGGAACATCATATGACGAATACCGATCGTATCACCTTCAGGAGTTTCAATAACTGCCGGCTTTTTACGGATAGCCCCAACAGCAAGAATTGCTACTTGCGGTTGATTGATGATAGGCGTACCCATTACATTCCCAAATGAACCAACGTTGGTAATAGTAAATGTTCCGTCCTGAATTTCATCAGGCTTCAGTTTATTGTTTCTTGCGCGATTGGCAAGATCATTTACACTTTTTGTAATCCCAATAAGATTCAGATGATCTGCATTTTTTATTACTGGAACAATAAGATTTCCTGAAGGCAATGCTGTTGCCATTCCGATATTGATGTATTTTTTTACAAGGATCTTAGTTCCATCAACTGACACATTGATCATAGGGAAATCGCGGATCGCTCTTGCAACTGCTTCAATAAAGAGTGGAGTAAAGGTGATTTTTTCATTCTCGCGTTTCTCAAAAGTCTTTTTCACTTTCTCACGCCACTTAACCATATTCGTAACATCGGCTTCAACATAAGAAGTAACGTGTGGCGAAGTTTGTTTTGACATGACCATGTGATCAGCGATCAGTTTCCGCATACGGTCCATTTCAATGATCTCAACATTTCCTGAAAAAGAAACTGCAGGAGCAGAGTACGCAGGTTTATCTTTCGCCGGTACTTGTGCTATCGGTTGTGGTGAAGATGGTGCGGCTATAGCCGGCTGGCTGCCACGATTTGTAATATGTTGGAGTAGATCTTGCTTTGTAAGTCTGTTATTTGCTCCGCTTCCTTTGATATTCTCCAATTCATTCATCGGAACACCTTCTTGTTTGGCAATATTTCTTACCAATGGCGAATAAAATCTTCCGCTTGCAGAATTTTTTTCAATGACAACCTCTGTATTGTGATGAGAACTCCCATTAGAAGCTGAATTATTTTCAATCTTAGCGACCTGCGGTGCTGTTGCAGCAACTTGAGTTTGTGCAGGAGCTGTAACAGGAGCAACTTTTTCACCGGACTCAGCGATCTCAGCGATCACTTCACCAACCTTTACAACCTGGCCTTCTTCAAACAGTCGCTTACCCATAATTCCTGCAGTAGGTGATGGAACTTCCGAATCAACCTTATCTGTTGCAATCTCTAAGATCGGTTCATCGGCTTCGATTGGATCGCCTTCTTTCTTTAGCCATTTTAAAATTGTCGCTTCTGCAACACTTTCGCCCATTTTAGGCATGATTAGCTGGACCATGGAATTTGCTTGTATTTTATCTCGTTAAATATTTGCCCATTAACCGGACTGTACAAATTTAGAAAATATCAGCCTCCTCAGACCGCTTTTCTCCCTAAATTTCTCCACCCTTTACGGATGATCTGCAGGTCTGAATAAACTTTGTAATCTTTTGCATATAAAGAGTTTAGACGATTCGTCGTCAGTTGCTCTTTAGGTATGTTGTTCAATGCATCAATCGGGTTTAAAATTCCAGGTCTGATTCTGGGCAACATATTGTCTGACCGTTCCTGTTTTGAATAGCCCACCCATGAAACTTTGCCACTCAGTACTCTGAAAATATTTGCCATAAATCCGGCAGGATTTTTCTGAAGTAACACCATCAAAGGCGATAATGCAATGAATCCAATGCCGAGTAAAAGATCGATGAATCGTTTATTTCTTTTGTTAACGCTCTTGTTGATATTGTTGATATCGATCACATAAAGTTCACCCGGATCTTCTACCGAATTACTTCCGATAATAAATAAACTTTCAGGCGGGGCGATCTTGAACTCCAGCTCAGGCCGTTTTACCTGCGACATTACTTCAATGATCTGCTGAGATGAAATATCTTTTCCGCAAAAAATAATTTCATCGACTTTAAAAACTTCAGTGATCTCAGCAAGTCTGTTAAAGTTTCCCAGAAAATATTTTTCATATTCACTGGCGATAGAAGCAGGACTGCCTTTAATTTCAGGTTGAACAAAGCCAATGAAATTATGTGAGGTATCAGAGAGTTTTAACAATGTTAATACCCGGAGACTTTCTTCTTCTAATCCGACAATGATCAACCGTTTTCTGTAATCACCGGTCAGATTAAAATCGCGACGGCGAATTACATTCATGAAAAATCTGAATGCTACAATGCTCAATGTCGCCCACACTGCACCAAGCAAAATGAGTGCTCTTGAGAACCGATAGCTTTCCGGAAGCAATGCATAGATGACGAGGATCAATAATGTTCCTATGAAAATTCCGCGGACGATCCGACTTAGTTTGATAGGCTGATCATATCCGCCGCTAAAGAAAATAGAGGTGACCCAGATCAAGCCATATGCGGGAACTGCAAAACGCATGAATTCATCCGGATACCGGATCATGAAATTTGTTCCCCAGTAATTTTTCAGAAGGAATATTCCTATGATGACCAATGAAAGATCACAAATAGGTAAGAAGAAATTATCAATAAAGCGCGAAACGATTGCTGTTCCCGCTCTGAGATATATTGCAATTTTTATGAAGAAAGAAAAAAGCGAGGCATTTGATTTTGAGAAATGCTTTTTTGCAAAAATGATCATTGCATTGTAAAACACAAATACATAATTGACACTGCTTCTTTTTGTGCTTTCTCCTTTGTAATGGATGATTCTCGTTTGTGGGAAATAATAATTTTTATATCCGGCTTTAATGATCCTGTATGAAAGATCAATGTCTTCACCATACATGAAAAAATCTTCGTCGAGTAAACCAATTTCATCCAGAACATTTTTTCGCATAAGCATAAAGGCGCCTGCAAGAATTTCTACCTGATGGGTTTCATTTTCATCTAAGTAGCCCATGTGATACCGTCCGAATGTTTTTGATTTAGGAAAGATCTTTGACAAACCGAAGATCTTGTAGAAAGCAACATCATAAGTCGGTAATCCACGCTTTGACTCAGGTAAAAATTTACCGCTGCCATCGATCATTTTTACTCCTAGTCCGCCGGCATCGGGATGTTCATCCATGAACCGAACAATCTTTTCAAATGTATCTTCTTCAACAACTGTATCCGGATTCAGTAAAAGAATGTACTCTGCATTTGATTCGCGGATAGCCTGATTGTTAGCTTTAGAAAAACCGCGATTGTCCTTATTGGCAATTAACTTAACAGTTTGAAATTTTTTTTCCACCATTTCCACACTGCCATCAACAGAATTGTTGTCAACGACCCAGATCTCAGTCTCAACATTCTGCGCAGATTTAAGCGCTGAGTGCAGACATTGCTCGAGGAAATACTTTACGTTATAATTTACTATGACAACTGCTAACTTCACATGTGGATTTTGAAGGTTCAAACATAAAAAAACAATTACACTAAATCGGCTCTACAGATTTATTTCATCAACGAGTTCTCATAAGGGACTCTTTGCAATATTGATCTGCCCAATGTTACCTCATCGGCAAATTCAAGGTCGCCACCGACAGAGATCCCTCTGGCAATTGTCGAGAATTTCATTTCCTGTCTTTCGATCTGATTTATCTTCTTGAAAATGAAGAAGGATGTTGTATCACCTTCCATTGTAGCCGGTAAGGCTATGATGACCTCTGTTATGGAATTGTTTTTTATTCGTTCGAGGAGTGTTGGAATATTCAAGTCATTAGGCCCGATGCCATCCATAGGAGAAATTATTCCTCCTAATATATGATAGTGACCCTTGTATTGCTGTGTGTTCTCAATTGCAATCACATCGCGGATGTCTTCGACAATGCACAAGAACTGTTTGTCCCTTTTGGGGTCCGAACATACTTCACAGACCTCTTTTTCAGAGATATTGTGGCAAATTGAACAGTATTTTACTTCATGATGTAACCGTACCAATGCTTCGCCCAAGCGCTCAGAGTCTTCTTTCGAAGCCTTTAACAAATGCAACACTAACCGAAGTGCTGTTCGCTTGCCAATACCAGGAAGCCGACTCAGTTCGGAAACGGTTTCTTCTAAAATTCGTGATGAAAAAGTACTCAATGTATTGTTGATAATTTTGAATGAACGACCTGCCCATTCGCTCGCTAAATTACTTACTTCGGGGCTTATTGGCAAGTAATATTAAGTGCTAATAACTAATTGACAAAGCTGTCTGAACTACACTAAGTTTTGACAAATTGCTCTTCATAAAGTACTAATAAACAAACAATGTCCCCAGCATTAATATTAAGTTGTGTCATAGCTTATTCTGCTCTGCTTTTTTATGTCGTATGGAAGTCGAGCAGAAACGCAGATAATGAATCTTATTTCATCGGTAACAAGTCCTCGAAATGGTACCTTGTTGCTTATGGAATGATCGGCGCTTCACTTTCCGGAGTTACCTTTATGTCGGTTCCCGGACTGGTTGGCACAACAAGTTTTTCATATATGGTGCTGGTGTTTGGGTATTTTTTCGGCTATGCAATTATCGCTCTGATACTCTTACCGCTTTACTATAAAATGAACCTGACCTCGATCTATACTTACCTGGAGAATAGATTTGGTTTCTGGAGTTATAAGACCGGCGCTTTCTTTTTTATTATCTCCCGGACTATTGGTGCTTCATTCAGATTATACATCGTTGTAAACGTACTTCAGTTGTTCATATTTGATGCCTGGGGTGTACCTTTCTGGGTGACTGTCCTTGCATTTATTCTTCTCATTCTTCTTTACACTTACGAAGGTGGAGTTAAGACAATTGTGTTAACGGATTCCCTGCAAACAACCTTCATGTTATTGGCAATCGTTATCTCCGTGTTCTATATCTCAAACGAACTTGATATGGGAATCTTTGACCTCTTCGGTGCGATTCATGAAAAAGGCTATGATAAAATGTTTAACATGGACTGGCAATCAAAATCCTATTTCCTCAAACAGTTTTTTGGGGGAATGTTCATTGCCGTAGCAATGACCGGACTGGATCAGGAAATGATGCAGAAAAATATCAGTGTCAGAACGCTGGGTGACTCACAGAAAAACATTTTTTCATTCAGTATCGTCTTAGTATTTATCAATTTGTTGTTCTTATGTCTGGGTGCTTTATTGTTCCTTTATTCTACTGCAAAAGGAATTCCTTTGCCGGAAAAATCGGACGACTTGTTTCCAATAATTGCATTGAATCATCTTGGTGGTTTAGTAGGAATTGTTTTTATCATAGGATTAATTTCGGCAGCTTATCCAAGCGCTGATGGTGCACTTACTGCACTTACTTCTTCTTTCTGCATCGACTTTCTGAACTTCAAAAAAAGATCATGGACTGAAGCATACAAAAAGAAGATCAGATACATGGTACATTTTTCATTTGCCGCATTATTGCTGCTCGTTATTATCATCTTCAGGGCGATCAATGATGATGCGGTAATCAATAAGTTATTTACAGTCGCCAGTTACACCTATGGACCATTGCTGGGTTTGTTTGCTTACGGAATATTGGCAAAACGAGAGATCAGAGACAAATACGTGCCTGTTATCTGTCTGCTTTCGCCTGCACTCTGTTATGTTCTGAATGAAAATTCAGTTCAATGGCTCAATAATTACAAATTCGGCTTCGAACTATTAATTGTAAATGGATTGATTACTTATTGTGGGTTGTGGATGATATCGAAGAAAAGAGTTATCGAGAGTTTAAAATAATAAATGTCTAAATTTTACCCGTTCCTGTCATTCTCCTCCAACGCTTGTTGAAAACAATGTTCACACTACGGCACGATTTTTAGAATTGTGGGCAGGTCTAATCCATAGCTTTACAGAATGATAAAAATGAAGGTATTCTTATTTCTTTTCCTGGCAATAAATTGTGCATTTGCTCAGACAGAGAATTTGCCTAAACAAACGATTGACGGTAAAACTGTTTCTGTTTACAAAATTGTTGCCGGTGACGGTTGGTATTCAATTGCAAGAAAGTTCAATATCACTTACGCAGAATTAAAGCTTGCAAATAAAAAGACGGATAAACTTAAGGTTGGCGAAAAGCTTTTCATCCCATCGAAGCTGAAATCGAATGACCCATATTTCGAAAAGAACAAGACTGACGAAACAGCTACTCCGGCAAAGACTTCTGATAAAAAGATCACCCATAAAGTAAAATCCTCCGAAACGCTTTTTGCAATTGCTAAAAAATATAATGTTCCAGTCAGTCAGATCAAGCAATTGAACAAACTGAAAAACTCTTCAATAAAAAAGGGTCAGTTGTTGGTAATTTCTGAAAGCAATTCCGGCAAAGAAACAGCAACGGGTAAAACAGAAACGAAGAAAATTCATAAAGAGGAAACCATTCAGCCGGCTGAAACATTACCAAAGCCTGAGAAAATAGAAACTGAGAAAGTTGTCAGTGTTCCTGTTGCTCATTCAGAACCTGCACCAAAAGAGATAAAAGGCAAAGCCGAACATGGAATTGACGACAAGAAAATTGTTTTTGCAAACGGTCGACAAGAAGTAAATGAAACCGGTGTAGCATCATGGATTGAAGATGAAACTTCAGGGACGAATAAATATTATGCTTTGCATCGTACTGCTCCTTCGGGAACAATCATAAAGATCACCAACAGAATGAACTCACGTTCAATATTTGTAAAAGTTGTTGGAATGCTGCCGGATACAGGCGACAATGAAGGGCTAATAATTAAAGTGTCAAAATCAGGAGCGGAAAAATTAGGGGTAATAGATCCGCGTTTTCAGGCTTCTTTGATTTATGGAGTGAGTCTAAACAAGTAACCAAGATAAAGTCAAAAATCAGAAGTCAAAATGTGGAGAACCTTTCTGCCATTTTACTAACTATTTTAAGATAATCATAAAGTGTGCCTTA
>JAYUWA010000085.1:0-7247 GCA_043753795.1 Bacteroidota bacterium
AATCGTAATTAGTCTTTCTCGTGAATTGCCATGTCACGCAACTTTTTAATTTCGTCGTGATCCATACGCAATGTCGCTTTTTGTGATGTGATGATTTGCATGACGTCAGCCGGTAGTCCAATACCAGCATTGATAACGTTTTCATATTCTTCCTGAGCAGCATCTTCTCCAAATTCGCAAGAACTTAATATAGCTTTGCGGTCTTTGCCTGTCAAAGCTGCTTTGAAATCCATCCACACCCGGAAAATCTTTCCTGATGCAGTAGTTGATTCGTTTGGTTTTCCACCACGCTTTACAACTTCTGAATTCAGTTGGCTTTTAAACATATTACTCTTCGAAGCAAATCTTTCGAAAAGCATTTTAAGATCTGTATCGTTTGTTTCTTTAGAAGCTCTTTCATAGCCTTCTATCCGGTCGTTGTTGATCACAATAAGCTGATTCAAAGCATCGACAATTTTTTCATTTGATTCCATAGTTTTTATTTTTTTAGATTTTTATTGAAAAATGCATGCCTGATGATTCAAGAAGATGGTTGAGTTTTTTCAGTCTTCTCAGTTATCTTTGTGATACTTTCAACCTGAGATACAAAATTAGTCACATTTCTATCAGCATATGGTCCATAAGCATCTACCAATGTCCCCTTTTTGCCATCGCAGGTTTCAATCGCATATAATATGCTGTTATCACCTGGGTCTGATTGCCCTTCAAAACGATAGAAATTGAGAATTTTTATCTCCTCCGGCTTATACAATCTTTCACTGTCTAAAGACAATAAACCGTTTTCTTTTGCTTTGAAGTTTTCTTCGAATCCTTTTCGAACTAAAGCATTCACGCAATCTACCATTGTGTTTAATGTTGAATCTTCAACTAGCTTTTCTGCTCTTTTCATAAGGTTTTTTTAATTCATAGTTAAAAACCCTTGCCATTGAATCCATCTCCATAGAGGTCATTAAATGTGTAAATGAGCATATGTTTACCCAATACATTCTCAGATTGTGGTGGTGAATAGCTGTTCTTTACACTGAAAGGCCTTTGGTATGCTGTTTTAATAATTCATTGAAAAAAACTTAGAACTATGAAAAAGATATTAATTGCAATGATGGTACTGTGGGGATTTAATACTTCTTATGGTCAAACTACAACAACTACAACAACAACTACTGCCGCTGATCAGCAAGCTGCAACTACTGCAGATGATTCTGATTCAGACTTCAAAAGAGGTTATATCGGAGCGAGAGGACTAATGACTTTCACATCTTTGAAAGTTAAAGGTGTTGGCAACGGAGCAGTAGAAACAAGTTACAAAGCCGGTTACGGTGGTGGTGGAGTAATAGGTGTTAATCTGTCTAAGAATTTCGGTTTGCAACTGGAAGTTCTTTATTCTTCATTAAGTCAATCTTTCAAAGATGAATCAGGTTTTGAAAGAGAATTTACAGTGAATTATATTAATCTTCCTTTACTACTGATGTTAAATACTGATGTAACTAAAGGACTTAACTTAAACGTTGCTATCGGACCACAACTTGGTTTAAATACCGGTTCATCAATTGATAAGATGGATGCAGGTGCCGGTGTTGATAGTGTAAACGCTGTGTTGGCAGTGAAATCTGGAGATATTGGATTTGCTTATGGAGCAGGTTTAGATTTCATGCTAGGCGAGGTTGTTAAACTTAGTATTGGTTTCCGTGGTGTTCGTGGTCTAGTCGATATCAGCGACAATAGTCAGAATATTACAACTAACGAATATTATGTCCTTGATCGTGCACATGTGAATACATATTCAGGGTATGCCGGAGTTGCTTTCTGCTTCTAATACCAAGCATGAAATATTTTGCAAGTCTGTTAATTCTCATCGGATCATTTATGTTGATCTGGTCAGCATCGGAGATTTTCTTCTCTGCAAACAAAAATGAACTTGTAAAATCCAGTGTAGACAATGCATTCGGTACACCTTTGTCCGGATTACTATTGATTGCAATCGGAGGATCATTATTAATTTATCTACAAAGGAGAATTCGCTGAATACTTATTTAGTCTAAAAAGTACTAAAAATATCATTATGAAAAAAATAGCATTGATCAACATTTTTGCCTGGGTAGTATTAGTTGTCACTAGTTGCGATAATCGCCAGGCAGAAGTTCAGTCGCTTACAGATCGCGGCGATTCGTTAGAAGCCATTATTAATGGCCGTGATTCTGCATTGAATGACTTCATAAGCACATTCAGCGAAATAGAAGCTAATCTCGCTTCTGTTGCCAAAAAACAAAATGTAATCACAGAAAAGATTGATGGTAGAAATGGTGAGTTAAAACAAACAGCTAAGGAACGGATCAATAAAGAAATTGCCGACATCAATACATTGATGGATGAAAACCGTGCAAAGATCGCTGACCTGAATAAAAAGCTGAAAGCTTCCGGTGGAAAGGTTGCAAAGTTTGAGGAAATGATCCAGGCATTGAATTCACAATTAGCTCAAAAGGATTCTGAACTTGTTGCTATGAACGATAAGTTGAATTCACTGAATACGCAAATTGCCGACTTAAACAACTCTCTTGATACCTTAAATACTGTAAATGCTGCACAAGCTGCCGACATTTCCAGTAAAGTATCCGCTTTACATACTGCTTATTATATTATAGGTAAATCAAAAGAATTGCAGGATGAAAAGGTTATTGATCGTACCGGCGGTCTGTTAGGAATTGGTAAAACTCCTAAATTAAGCGCAGAGTTTGATAACAGTCGTTTTACACAAATTGATTATACAAAGATCACTACTATTCCGATTAATAGCGATGATCCAAAAATAGTAACTACACACCCAAAAAATTCTTTCACTCTCATTAAACAAAGTGATGATCAATCAATGTTGACCATCTCTGATCCTGAAAAATTCTGGAGTGCAAGTAAATATCTTGTGGTTGTAGCTCAATAAATGTTGGTTTAGTTATTTAAGGCCCTACCTTTTACAAAGGCAGGGCTTTTTTATGCAATGCAGAGGTTGGCAAGTATATTTTGGATTACCATTTAGGGTAACTATCTTGGAAATTATATGAATGATAAAAGTATTTCAAAGTGGAATATTAGCAGGATTTTCCGTTTAATCGGAAAATCCTTGCTCATTTTGATATGCTTTGTAATTTCATTACTGTTGATATCAGTGATCGCTGTTCAATTTAAATCTGTCAGACAATTTGCACTTGAAAAATTACTTGATACCGTAACCTCTAAAACAAATTCGATCATCACTGCCGATGACCTTCATTTTTACTTCAATGGTTTTGTAGATCTAAACGGATTGTTTGTTGGTGATGAAAAAGGAGATACGATCCTGGCAGCGGGAAATATTTCTTTCCGGATCGGATTAATGGATCTCGTAGAAGGAGATATAAATTTGCATAATGTTGAACTATCTGAAACTACTGTAAATCTGGTTAAGACAGATTCAATTTTCAACTTTACATTTATTCTTGAAAAATTATCTTCAAAAAAAATATCAACCGATACCGCTTCAACCGGTGATTCTTCTGAATTTTCAATCGATCATATCCGTATGCAAGATTGTCGATTCACGTTTATTGACAATACTTCAGGTACGGATGTAGCTTTCAGCTTAAAGGAAATGGATCTTGCCATTGATTCACTCGACCTTAAGGTCTTGAAATTCAGTTTGGATAAATTCAATTTATCAGGTGCTGTAGCTGAAATTAAATTGAATCCTTCAAATGCCGTTGTTGATACTTCAGTCAAGACACCTCTCCCGGTTTTTATTATTCGAAATATGAATATGGATAATTTCACATTTTCTCTGGATAATAAAGTGGATAACCAGAAGGTATATTATTCTACCGTGAATTCTCAATTAGAGTCTGTAAATATTAACTTGAATGATAATTATTTTTCATTGGAGTCGATCATAAGTAAAAATACGATACTCACTCTAGCTAATAACAGCAAAGGAATAAAAGAAGTTGAAAATGCAAATACAGGTACTTCAGCACTTCATTTGAAAGTGAATCAAATTGTTTTCGTTAACAATGAAATTGAAATGTCTAATTCAGCTTTAAAGAGTGATGCAAATAAATTTAACACTTCAAATTTTCAGTTAAGTGAGCTAAACGGTCAAGTCTTAAATTTGATTTTCTCGATGGATTCAATTCATGCTGTGATATCAGGTCTAACCACCTATCTGGATAGAGAAAAGGATCCAATTGAAGTTAGTGGGTCTATTTCAAAATATCCGAATACAATTACTGCCTCTACTCTCAATTTTCGGCATGGCCAAACTGAATTGAAAGGGGAGCTATTTGCAAGTTTTGATTTTTCAGCAGGTGAAAAGAAACTGCGACTAAAAAATTCCGATCTTGAATTAAGTAAAGTGATCATAGATCAAAATGACCTTATGTATTTTTTGCCTGACAGCATTGAGAAAAAATATTTTTCAGAAAAGTGGCCCTCTCTTGAATTCGCCGTCAAAGCTAAAGGAAATTCAGAAAAAATGGTAGTTAGCCGATTCAACCTTATTTCTGGAAGTTCCACAACACTTGAAAGTAATTTTACTTTGAAAAATATTGATAACCCAGAGTTTATGGGTTTTGACATAGAAAAATTTGATCTGCGCACATCAAGAAATGACCTTGAGGCTATTCCTGTTCACGGATTGATTCCGGCTTCGTTGAACATACCGGAAGCGATTACACTTAAGACTAGTGGAAAGGGGACGATAAGAAATTTCAAGTTAAAAACAGATATTATTACTTCAACAGGGAATTTGAATCTGATTGTGTCGAGAATTAACAACAAGAATTTCGAAGGAAATCTGAAAGTTGACGATTTCAATGTTGGTCGATTGTTGAAAATGGAGGATCAGGTTGGTCAGGTTTCTCTCAAAGTCGATTTTAAAGGTTCAGGAACTTCTGCTGATGACATTAATGCGGATATAAATTTAGCAGCCTCCTCATTGGTTTATAATAAATACAATTATCATGACCTTACTATTATTGGGAAAATTGCAGGTAAGACATTTTCAGGCGTCATTGAACTGAATGACACAAATGCTGAATTGAAAATTGATGGTCTTGTGGATCTTAATGTAGGAAAAGAAAAGATCAAAACATCGATTGATATACAGGGGATAAATCTTAAAAACTTGAATTTTACAACGGAAGATATACGGTTTTCTTCAAATGCCAATATTGACTTTAATGGATTGAAATATGATTCGCTTACAGGTACTATGGCAGTGCATAATATCGTAATTGTCAAGAATGAGAATATTTATAGGTTAGATTCTTTACTTTTTGCATCTGTAAATGATAGTCTAGGTAACAATACAAAAATGGAGAGTGCGATTCTCAGTGCTGACTTTAGAGGAGCATTTTCGCCTGCAAATCTTATGTCGGAAATTCGTAATCTGACAAACAGATATTTTCCAATTTCCGATACAATGGTAACCGGAAATAGAAATGATTTCAGTTTCAATATTTATTTGAGAAATCATCCTGTTATCAGGGATGTATTTCTCCCAAAACTTGAGGAGTTTTCCACTATAGAAATGAAAGGAAATTTCAATAAAAAAGAAGACGTTTTTAATGCAACACTTACATTGCCTTATCTGAAATATTCCGGAATGAAGTTGGAGAATTTCGTCTTCGATCTAAAGTCTGATTCAGTGGCAGTGGTTGGTAATATGGGATTTAAAGAATTGTCTAACGTTCAATTTAAAGTTGATAGCCTAAATGTAAATGTTCTTCTGAGAGATAGCACAATGAAACTATCAATGTTAAATCTCAATGGTGAAGAAAAAAAACTTTCATTTTCTGCTGATGTAATTGCGAACTCAGCAAAGGATTATCTGTTACTGTTGCCGGGTTCTTTTATTCTTAATTCAGAAGAATGGCTGGCAGATGGGTCTGATAGTATTCATTTGAGAAAAGATTTGCCGGTAACTGTCAATATTGATATTTCAAAGCAAGAAGAACATGTCCAGATTGAACGGGACATAAATGGCAATGGGAAAGTAGTATTTAAAGGGTTCCGGATTGAGAATCTGTTTCAATTAGTAAGTAGAGATTCTACACTAGCATCAGGAGTTTTAAATGGAGATATAATTCTTGCCGATAAATCACTTTCCGGTATAATTAATCTAAACGAGATCACTGTAAAAAAGCATCCTATCGGCGATATTTTTATTAAAGCTAATCAACTTCCAAATGGGTTTGCTTTCAATTCCAAACTTGAAGGAAATGATAATTTAATAGAAGTATCCGGTGACATTTCTTCAGCAAATGAAGTTTCAGTTCTTAATATAATTGCTGATCTGAAAAGTATTTCAATGAAGAGCATTGAAGCATTGTCAATGGGCAATCTTTCTGCTTCGGCCGGAAATATTTCCGGAAATATTAAAATAAGTGGAACATCAGCAGAACCGGATCTGGAAGGTAAACTTGTTTTTAATAATGTTGAAACTACTCCAACTTCTATAAATTCCCGATTCAGTGTTCCGAATAGTACATTGGCTATAGAAAATAAAAAATTATTGTTCAATAAATTTGCCATGCGTGATAGTGAAGGGCAAGATCTCATCGTAGATGGATTTATCGATGTAAGTAACATGACTAATCCGGATCTGTCTGTAAGTATTTCGTCTGAGGAATTCGAACTATTCAATTCGCCAAAAGCTCAAAAGAAAATGTTCTATGGTCGCTTGATCGCTGATAGCAAAATTGATATCACAGGAAATCTAGAACAACCTTTTATAAAAGCCCGGTTAGGTGTGAAGAAGGGAACCGACTTTACTTTTGCAATCCCAAAAGCAGGTGGACAGTCGGACAGAGGTGGTGAAGAAGTGATATTTAAGCTGGACAAATTAAATTCTATTTTAACATCTGGAGATAAAGCTGAGATTGGAAAAAGTGATCTAAGAAATGTGACAGTGGAATCGATACTTGAAATCGATAAAGGTGCTATCCTTAGAATCATTCCTGATCCTGATTCAGGAGATTCGTTGATCGTACAAGGTGCGGCTGCGCTTAATTTCGGACTTGATCGCACAGGTAGAATGTCGTTGACAGGAAGTTATGAATTGGAAGATGGTAGCTATGTGGTTTCATTGGAAAATCTTGTGAAGAAGCGTTTTAAAATTCAGCAAGGAAGTAGAATAGATTGGAATGGCGACCCTTTGAATGCAGAAATAGATCTGAGAGCAATGTATGAAGTACGAACTTCACCTGCCGATCTTTTAGCAAATG
>JAYUWA010000086.1:0-7221 GCA_043753795.1 Bacteroidota bacterium
CATGAAACATATCATTGGGACTTTGGTGATGGAACGACTGACTCTACTCAAAACTCAACGCATTCATTTTTAAATGATGGATCGTATACAATAACATTAACGACTACAACTTGTGATCTGGAAGGATTTCATTCCAGCAGCTCAGATACTGTAATTCAATTTTGCAGTCATACTCCAACAGTTTATACAACTAATCCATGGATCTGCGAAAATGATACCTTATGGACTCAATCGGCAGACTCGTATCAATGGTATTTTAATGGTTCTGTAATTCCTGAAACGAATCAATTAATGTTCAATTATCATCTTTATGGTATAGGAAATTACTCTGTTCTTTCCAGTGCAAATGGGTGTTCTGAACTGTCGACTGAATTTAGCGATATTCCGGAATGGTCAGGTTATTACTTCGATCTTTTTCCTCCCGGTGATCCTTGTATTGGTGATACGGTTCCATTTTCTGTATCACATATAAATGGTTTCTTATCAGGCTTTGAAAGTATTCTGTGGTATAAAAATGATACTCTCTTATCATCCATGAACAATGAAGATACTTTATATATCACTTCCGGTGGAACGTATGAATGTCTGGTCGTCGATCCCAATAGCAATTGTCCGCTAGATACAACCAGTTCCACTATCATTACTTTTGAATGTGAGACTAGTGATGTTGAAAATGCATTTCAAAAAACAAATTTTAGCATCGTTTCTAATCCTGTTTCAGAAACTCTCATTATTCAATTCATTGACATTTTTGTTAATGATGAGATTCTTATATATAATACTATAGGGAATTTGATGAAAGTTTCCAAAGCTTTAGAGCGCACTGAAATCAATGTGTCCGACCTTGCAAATGGGTTATACTTTGTCAGATTAAAGAATCAATATTACTCTGCACTGAAATTTTTAAAACAATCGCATTAACATTTAATAATATGTTTAGTCTAAATCAAATCAACAACATTCATGAACAACTAGGTAATCTGGCGACATTGGCAGATTATTTAATTGCACTTCGAAAAATCGGTGTTGAAAAATACGATACCTATATTTCTGATGGACATTCAGAATATTTTGGAAAAGACAATCGAATGATCATCTCTCCTGCAATACACGAAAGATTTTCTATTTCAGATGTAAGCGACAAAGAAAATCTTTTAGTGCATTTGAAATTGCACGAAGAAGGGAAAACCGATTATTTTAAAATGACAAAAGGATTGGCAGATAGTGGCATTGAAAAGTGGACATTTGACACAAACGAAATGACAATTGTATATTACAGTTTAAATGGTGATGAAATGCTAATTGAAAAAATCGAGCAGGAATAAATTTAGATAGCTCCGACACCCTACTTGTATGCATGAAATAATCCGTCTTAAAGTTCTTTGCAAATGAATGGAGATAAAGAAACTTTCGAAACGTGGAATAAGGTCGCCCTACTCTACCCGAAAAAAATTTATTCTTTCAAAATATCCAAAATATAAAATTGATGGGTTTGATATGGCTCCAAATATGATTGAACTTGCAAAGACTAATAATCCGGCTGCAAAATTTATTTTCATTATTTTAATTCAGATGATCTATGTGATCTTTTAAAAAATGCAGGTTTTGAAAGTCCGTTTATATTAAATGTTGAATTTCAAAAGTCAGAATCAGAAATTGAAAATCACACAATATTATTGGCAAAGGTTAAGCCAATATAAATCAAAGTCAATCCGTAAATAGTTATAAATGCATGATTGTTGAAATGTTCTCAACAGAAATCAATTTCCCTATGTGCCGGACGACAATTTATTGTTTTCTTGTGGATCAATGGTACTCAGTCGTTTTTGGTCTTTCATAATTACAGGCAGCATAATCTACCTGCTTGTTTTGCTTGCAACCGGTCGTTTATATACGATCAGTCCGGTAGTAAATGGCAAGCAAAATGATCCGGTTCTTATAGCAGAAAAGCCATTGAAAGATTTCCAGAATGGAGACACAGCTTTCTATTCCCAATTGGTTCAATCGGGCACTGCCGGACTTTTACGAGGCGATACTCTTTATAGCGCCAACAGTGCCGGTGTAGTACAGATCTCAGCAGGCAAACAACCGGCTGATGGAATTTTCCAGACGTGTAAGAATACCATTATGGATATCTGGTTACCTTTGATCGGCTACCTGACATTTTTCTGCGGGCTTTTAAATTTGTTAAGCGCATCCAATGCCCTGGACAAACTGGCCAGATTGATCTCACCACTTTTCACAAGAATCTTTCCTGAACTTCCAAAAGGTCATCCGGCTTATGGTTTCATGACGATGAATTTTGCAGCAAACTTTTTGGGCCTTGACAATGCAGCAACACCATTTGGATTAAAAGCCATGGAGAGTATGCAGGAAGTAAACCAGAATAAAGAACGTGCGTCTAATAGTCAGATCATGTTTTTGTGTCTTCATGCTGCGGGGCTAACATTGATCCCTACTTCTATCATCGGTTATCGTGCTGCACAAAATGCTGCAAACCCTGCAGACATCATGTTGCCAACCATCATCACATCTTTCATCGGCACAATAGCAGCGTTAATATTTGTAAGTATAAAACAAAGGATCAACTTACTAAATGGTGTTGTGATTCTCTTCGTAGCCGGTATCAGTGCCATTGTTGGTTTGTTATTGTATTATATTATGAGTCTGGGTGGTATTGAGAAAATACATTTTACAGGTAATCTGAGTAATGCCGTTCTTCTGTTTATTATTCTCGCAATCGTACTTTACAGTTTATTGAATGAAAAGATCTTCAAATTAAATCAGACAAATATTTTTGATTCATTTGTAAATGGCGCTAAAGATGGCTTCACTACCGGTGTTCGAGTATTACCATATATGATTGCCATGCTCGTTGCATTGAGTATTTTTAGAAATTCCGGTATGATGGAAATTATCATGAAAGGTATTCGAGCAACAATGGGCTTGTTCAACATCGATCCGCAAATAACAAATGCAATTCCTGTCGCACTGATGCGACCTTTCAGTGCCGGTGGTTCACGTGGTTTTATGCTCGATGCAATGAAAACCTATGGTCCGGACAGCCTTACCGGCCAACTGGCCTGCTTATTCCAGGGCGCAGCTGAAACTACATTTTATGTCATCGCCTTGTATTTTGGTTCGGTCAACGTGAAAGAAACCAGATATACGTTAGGTATAATGTTGTTAGTTGATTTGGTTTGTGTGATTGTAGGGGCCTTGGTTTGTATTGCTTACTTTTAGTTTTGCTTTTGAATATAAAAATTATTGCATCTGAGGCTAATTCTTATTAATAAGTATTTTACTACCTTTCAGACAAATGAAAACTATAAACTGTAGTACTATTCTTGTTTGCTGCATTTTTTTTCTTACATTCAATATTAGCAATGCACAATTACCTGATTCAGCGTTTTCATTCAGAAATGAAATTGGAATTGGCGTCATGAGGTATTCTTCTGATGAATTCATGTTCTCGTTATCAGCCAATAAGGTTTTAAAAAGTAATTCAGAGTTGTCATTATTATTATATGGATTCTTGTTAGACTACAGAAAGCTAATTTCTGCTTCTCTTGCATATAATTGGGCATTGTCCAAATCAAACTCAAGATTTAATTTTTACATAAGTCCTGAATTAAACTTTCATCTTGAATGGCGAAAAACAAGAACACCTGAAACTTATGCTTTAAAATACGGTCCATTTTTCGTAGTTGGTTTTATACCTACCTATAGAATATCACCGAGAATTAAACTAGGATTAGATTTTAAAATGGGTCATGGATACCTTTTGGATTATAATAATCAATATTACTTTCAAGGAAAATTACACGACTATAGCGAGGCAGGTTGGAGTTATACAATACTTCCGGCAGTACGTGTCAACTATTATTTTAACAAGTAAATAAGGTAATAATACGATTAGTCCAATGAGTACCATATTAAAAGCTGACCGAATAAAAAAAGGTTCCATTCCCTCTCTTTCCGAAAACACCTTCTTAAGATATCTCAACTTCGTTGCCTTATATATAGCACAAGGAATTCCTGAAGGCATGACCTTATTTGGTATTCCTGCATGGATGGCAATGAATGGAAAAACTCCCGGAGAGATCGGTGCTTTTGTTGCAGCATTTGGTTTACCATGGAGTTTCAAAATAATTGTTGCACCGTTGATGGATAGATTTACTTATTTACCCATGGGCCGTCGTCGTCCGTGGGTGCTGTTCGGTCAGCTTGGATTAATGGTCAGTTTTATTGCAATGGCTTTTGTTCCTGATCCTTTAAACAATTTAAATCTTCTGATGATCGCCGGATTTGCAGTTGGCTTTTTTGGATCGTTTCAGGATGTTGCTACTGATGGAATGGCCATTGACATTATTCCTATCCATCAGCAAGCGAGAGCTAATGGAATGATGTGGGGAGCAAAAATTATCGGAACTTCTGCATCACTTGCAATTGGCAGTTTGCTCATCAATGCATATGGTTTTACAACTTCAATTCTGATGCTTGCTGTAGCTGTAAGTATCATCATGCTTGCACCATTGTTTTTGAGAGAGCGGCCAGGAGAAAAACTACTACCATGTACCAATGGCAAAGCATCGATTGAAACTCAGAAGATGCAATTACATAATTGGAGTATTATTTTTAAATCACTTTTTAAAGTATTTACGCTTCGGAATAGTTTATTGCTTGCATTTGTTCTATTCGTTACACAAACAGCTTTTAATCTGATTGCAACGTTGCTTCCGATCTTTACAGTACAGGAGCTTGGCTGGACGAACATTACATACTCTCAACACTTTGCCACTGCCAGTCTGATCGGTGGAATTGGCGGAATGCTGATCGGTGGATTTTTGATAGACAAGTTCGGCAAAAAAAAGAATGTTGAATATTTATTTTGCAATACTGATCACAATAAATATTATGCTTGCCCTTCTTCATAAATTCTGGATTCATAGCTGGTTTATCAGCGGATTTATGATCATTTATCAGATCTTCTTTGTATTCACTTGCATAGGTTTATTTGCGAATGCTATGGAATTCTGCTGGAAAAAAGTTTCAGCAAGTCAGTTTACTCTTTACATGACAATCGGAAATCTAGGTCGCATTGCAGGAGCAAAATTAATCGGACCGATCAAATTAAATTTCAGTTGGGAGTACACGATTTTGTCGTTTACAGTAATATTTGCAATTGCATGGCCGATCTTTCAATTCGTCAATGTTGAGAAGCATGCGGAGAAATTGATAAGACTTGAAAAGAACGATGCACTGATCATCAGACCTATTCCAATTGATTAATACTATTCCAAAATAACAATCTTCTTTTGAGTGACATGCTCGCCTTTATTATAAAGTGAAATAAAATATATTCCCGGTAACAACTTTTCGTTATCAAAAATCATTTGACCTTTTGAAATATCATGATAATCACTTATGATCTTTCCAATGCTATTGGATACTATAACAGAAGCCTCTGCATAGTTTCCGCTAATTTGAATGAGTGTCTTTTCTGAAACAGGATTCGGATAAATGGACAACATCGATTCCTGATTGATTGAATTAATATTTATCGTTGGCGAACAATACGTCTGATATTCTATGTAATTATTCAAACCATATTTACATATTTTACCTTCCAGATAAAAACCATTGCTCACATAATTACAAGCTGTGCCCGGAAGATTAGGTTCATTGATAACACCAAGATATTGAGAGTTCATTCGTGCAACATAGATTTTTCCATCAGGTCCAATTTTAAGTGACCCGAAGATTGAAGCTGAAGGAACAGAATCAATAATAACTTTTGAATTGATAATAGTTGCCGGTATTCCGGATGTAAGATCAAATTGATAAATATAATTGTACTCCCCTACTCCAAATGCAAATGCTTTCCAGGTAGAGCCATATAATTTTGAATTATCAGGAGAAAAAGACAAACCAAACTCGCCGTTACTATACGGCAGATTAATTGCATTTGAAACAATACCCGTTGAATTGTCAAAATCAAAGAGTGCAAGTAAGTTCGATGAACTGTTATTTCCAACACCATTCCCATTAAACGCTAATTTACTTCCATCCGGTGAAAATTTGATCTCTCCTCGTGAATTCATATTTGATGTACAGGAAACATGTGCTGGTCCTGCGGAGGAAATAACTGGAGTCAGATTTATTCCACCACTGGTTACCAGAAATGCGAGAAATTTATCTGTCCCATATTCATGAGTCATAATCCAGATATCAGTTCCATTTGAATGATAAGTTGCAGCAACTTGTTCAGTGATATTCCAGGTTGTCATCACATTATTGCTGCTAACAACTTCTCCAAGTCCGGAATTTTGTTGCATGTCTACAAGATGATTTTGCATAGACAATGTTCCACCTGCTTGAAGTTTCGTTGTTATAATATAGAAAATCGTCAGTGAACCTGGCTGTGGAATAATAAGTACCTGACTTAACGAACCACTACTGGAAATCAAATTACCATTTGACATGACATTATGCAATTTGTTCCAGACAAAATCTGAATTTGTATAAAACAAAATATTTCCACTTGTATCACAGATTGTAGCACACCCTTCAAATCCTGTCATCGAACTACTTTTTACTGCTCTTGGAGAACATGATTTAAAATCCATTCCTGCCTGATCGCCGAAGTGCCAGACATGACCATACTCCTGCCCAATAGCCAGTTTAGAAAGTAAAAAGAAGAACAGCAGAACGCAATTAGTAAATTTCATGATAAAAACGGTTTTAATTTGATTTAATAAATGTACAATAAAAATATTATTGTATTCAATTATTTTGTAATTATGTATTCAAGTATACAAATGAAATTTTTACTACTTAAAGTAATTACAAATTGAAAACGTATTCCGGAATTACTCGCCTAATTATACTCGCATTTGTGTTTATTTTCACAATTACAGGAAAAGCACAAGATGTACATTTTGGGAGAAAAATGGTAGATACTTTGAGCAGCCCGACCTTCTGGGGACGTGGTTATACTAAAAACGGTATGCAGACTGCGGGAAACTTTCTTGCTAAACAATTTTCGGAATATAAATTATTGCCTATGAAAGGAAAGGATTTTTTTCAATCCTATTCTTTTTCAGTAAATACTTTTCCGGGGAAAATGGAGTTGACAATCAATGATCAAAAATTAGTGCCGGGAAAAGATTTTATAATTGCGGCAGAGAGCAGAGGTATTAAAGGTTCCGGAAATTTTGT